>SKSI01000118.1 GCA_007123065.1 Bacteroidales bacterium | reverse complement strand
TAAGACAAAACAAATTGCTGTTGATCATGATTTGATCTTTAACATTCATGTGTCCGAAACAAGCTGGGAAGTTAAAGATAGTTTAAAGAAACATGGTGTAAGTCCGGTAAAATATTTACAGAATCTCGGTGTTTTGGATCAAAAGACCATTGCATCTCACTGTGTGCATCTCAGCGAGGAGGATATAAACATTTTTGCAGAAAACAATGTAGCTGTGGGTCACAATCCGCAATGCAATATGAAGCTTGCCAATGGAGTGGCGCCAATCCAGAAATTCCTGGATCAAGGCATTCGTGTGGGTATCGGTACTGACGGCGTTGCAAGCAATAATGATCTGGATATGTTTGATGAGATGCGGTCTTCCGCGCTGGCTCAGAAGCTTAGTGTAGGAGACCCCTCAGTGTTGAATGCACGAACCGTGGTTGAAATGGGCACCATTATGGGGGCTCGCGCCATAGGGCTTGGTGATAGTATAGGGTCAATCGAACCAGGAAAAAAAGCTGATGTTGTTATACTGGATCTGGGACGGCCGCATGCCATACCCCGATTCAATGTGTATTCACTTATTGCTTATAGCTTGAGAGGTTCCGATGTTGAAACGGTGATTGTAAACGGCCGTATCCTTGTTGACAAACGCAAGTTGTTAACCGTTGATCTGGACGCGTTGTATCACAAGGTGGAAAGTTTGTCGATAGAACTTAAGGCTTTTGCTGGTAAAACAACGGTGATGGATTAAAGACTTAATAATCGATCCTTTGCTCCATTATGATCCAGGTGTCAAAAGGCTTTGAGGCTATATCTGTTTCTACCTTTTTAATTGGCAGGCTTCTCTGTTCCAGCGGCAGTCTGACCTCTTTGTAAATAAATGAATCATCAAAGCCGGCCTTGGAGGCATCCGTGTTGTCGGCAGCGAAATAGATGGCGCTGATGCGTGCCCAGTATATGGCACTCAGACACATGGGACAGGGCTCGCAGCTGGCATATATCACGGCGCCTTCCAGCTTGAAGTGATTCAGATTGCGGCAGGCATCGCGGATCGCAACCACTTCAGCGTGGGCAGTGGGATCGTTTGTAGAAGTAACACGGTTAACACCTTTACCGATCACTTCACCATCCTTGACAATGACGGCTCCAAATGGTCCGCCGATACCGCTTCCGGCATTTTTTGCAGCCATCTCGATGGCTTCCCTGATGTAGTGAATATGTTTATCACTCATAATATAATGGATTATCGGCACAAAGCTAAAAAAAATCAATGTTTTTGAAAGGTTTGGATAACGGAAAAAATTACTTTTGTAAAAAAAAACATACCATGCGTATCGATATTCTCACCATCTTTCCCGAAATGTTTGCAGGCCCTTTCTCACACTCTATTGTGAAAAGGGCACTTGATAAGGGGTTGGCGGAAATCCACCTTCACAATATCAGGGATTACGCGACGGATAAGCATCATCGTGTGGATGACTATCCTTTTGGAGGAGGTGCCGGTATGGTGATGATGATTGAACCCATTGAGCGCTGCATTGAAAAGCTCACTTCCGAACGAAGTTATGACGAAGTGATTTTTATGACACCTGACGGGGTTCTGCTCGAACAGCCCCTGGCCAACAAACTGTCGTCTTGTCATAACCTGATGATCCTTTGCGGGCATTACAAAGGGATTGATGAGCGGATCAGGGAGCATTTGATCACGATGGAGATATCAGTTGGGAATTATGTGCTTTCGGGAGGTGAACTTCCTGCAGCGATGCTTTGCGATGCCATGATCCGATTGATTCCCGGTGTATTGGGTGATGAAACATCCGCGCTATCCGATTCTTACCAGGACGGTTTGCTATCACCACCTGTTTATACCCGTCCTTCAGATTACAAAGGATGGAAGGTGCCGGATGTTCTTTTATCCGGTCACGATAGGAAGATTGCCGAATGGCAGCATGAGCAAGCCCTGAGCCGGACCCGGGAAAGGCGGCCTGACCTGCTGGACTGAGTTCAAAAGCGTTCTTAATGGCACGCGGAAGACGCGGATGACAGGGGTTTGTGCGGATTTTTGTTTGTTCTATGAGTTCTGACCCCTCTTCCGCCATGAAAAAGTATACCCGTAAATGAAAAAAGAAGTTGAATACTTCAAAATAAATCATATTATTTCACTTGTAGTTTAAAATAATTCCCTAAATTTGCACTCCATTTTAGCGGAGACAATAGTAATACAAAAAATATAGCGTGATGAATAAGACGGAGATCATGAACTATGTTCAGGATACACTTACTGAGAAAAAGGAATGGCCTGCATTTCAGGCCGGTGATAATGTTACGGTGCATTACAAGATCAAAGAGGGAAGCAAAGAACGTATCCAGCCTTTTCAGGGTGTTGTGATTCAACGCAGAGGAAGTGGTACTACAGAAATGTTCACTGTAAGAAAGATTTCGGGGAATATTGGCGTAGAAAGGATTTTCCCGGTTCACTCTCCTTTTATTGAAAAGATTGTCCTGAATCGTCGCGGCCTCGTGCGTCGTGCACGTATCTTTTACCTGCGCAAGCTGCGCGGCAAGAAAGCCCGTATCAAAGAACGCAGGATGAAATAATTATTATTTCTTACCGGAATATCGAAGCCCTTTTATATTGAGGGCTTTTTTTTTATTTTCGCAGTCAGATTGCAGGCAAAGCAAAATATTATTAATGAGTGAAAGGCTTCTGGTTGACAATTTTTTTTGAAAAATACACGGACTTAACAATGAATCTTTAACCATAAAAACAATCATGGCAATGAAAAAACTGATCGAATGTGTTCCAAACTTCAGTGAAGGTAAGGACATGGGTATCATAAACAGTATTACTGCTGAGATAGAGGCTGTTGATGGTGTTAAACTGCTTGACGTAGATCCCGGACAGGCAACCAACCGGACCGTTGTGACAATGGTTGGCACACCTGATGAAGTTATTGAAGCGGCTTTCAGGGCGGTAAAAAAAGCTTCCGAATTGATTGACATGCGTAAGCACAAAGGTGCGCATCCCCGTATGGGAGCAACCGATGTTTGTCCGCTCGTACCCGTTTCAAACATCACAATGGAGGAAACAGTTGAATATGCCCATAAACTTGCACGTCGAATTGGTGAGGAGCTTGGTATTTCGGTTTATTGTTATGAAAATGCCGCACTTAAGTCTGCGCGTAAAAATCTCGCCAATTGCCGTAGCGGTGAATATGAAGGGATGGCCGAAAAGGTGAGCAAGCCTGAGTGGAAACCCGATTTTGGGCCTTCAAAGCTTAATGCAAAAAGCGGTGTTACCGCTGTCGGCGCCCGTGATTTTCTGGTGGCATACAACATCAACCTCAATACAACTTCAACAAGACGTGCCAATGCTATAGCGTTTGATGTGCGTGAAAAAGGACGTGTGAAGCGTGAGGGAAACCCGATTACCGGAAAAATCGTTAAAGACGAAAAGGGAGATCCCGTTTACATCCCCGGAAGCCTCAAGGCTGTTAAAGGTATTGGCTGGTTTATTGAAGAGTATGGCGTTGCCCAGATATCGATGAATCTGACCAACATCAGCATTACACCCGTTCATATTGCCTTCGATGAGGTGTGTAAAAAGGCCGATGCAAGAGGCATACGTGTAACCGGATCGGAGCTTGTCGGACTCGTACCTTTAAAGGCCATGCTTGATGCAGGGAAGTATTTCCTTGCCAAGCAGCAGAGAAGCCTTGGTGTATCCGAATCGGAGCTGATTAAGATCGCTGTGAAGTCTATGGGATTGGATGAGCTCAAGCCATTCAATCCAAAGGAAAAGATCATTGAATATCTGATTGCTGAGGATGAAGGGAATAAGCTCGTTGATATGACTATGAGCGATTTTGCTGATGAAACAGCCAGCGAATCACCAGCTCCGGGTGGCGGATCCGTTTCAGCTTATGTTGGCGCTTTGGGTGTGTCGCTCGGAACCATGGTCGCCAATCTTTCGTCGCACAAACGTGGATGGGACGAACGCTGGGAAATGTTCAGCAAGGTGGCAGAAAAAGGACAAGCTATCAAAGAAGAGCTGCTTTATCTTGTCGACGAGGATACACGATCCTTTAACCAGATTATGGACGCTTTCGGCCTTCCCAAAAAAACGAACGAAGAGAAAAAAGCCCGCAAACAAGCCATTGAAGATGCCACCAAATATGCCATCCAGATTCCGTTCAGGGTGATGAAGAAAGCCTATGAGTCGATGGGGGTGATGGAGGAGATGGTTGAAAAGGGCAATCCGGCCTCAGTAACAGATGCCGGAGTGGGTGCGCTCTGTGCCCGTACAGCCGTGATTGGCGCTTTTATGAACGTCAAGATCAATGCAGAAGGACTTGAAGATAAAGCCTTCTTTGAACAGATTTACAAGGAAGGTCTTGAAATAGAAGCTGCTGCCATCAAAAAAGAAGCAGATGTCATCAAAATGGTAGAGCAAAAGATCAAAGGAGCTTAAGTTTGCTGTTTAGGTGTTTAGCCGTTTAGATGTTTAGAAGAAAATCAGCAAAATCCAATAGTAGACAAAGGGCTTGACCTGTGTACCGAAATATGTTGAGTGGTTGATTGATCTGATCCATTAACCCATGAGGATTTCACGGCTGCGGTCGAGAGATTTTTCGATGTTTTCGCAGATGTTTTTACTGCCAATCAGTTTGTCAAGTCCGGCTTTTTCTATGGCATCAAGTGCCTTCGGACTGACTCCCGATAAGATGACTTTTGTGTTATGTTTATAGGATCGCCGGATAAAGCTGCGCAGGTTTTTCAGTCCTGTTGAATCAATAAACGGAACCCTGCGCATCCGGATGATGCGCACCTTAGGAATCTCGTGGATCTCTTTTTCTGCCTCTTCAAACTTGTTGGCGATGCCGAAAAAGAATGGTCCCTTTATCTGAAAAACTTCAACTCCATCAGGGATCTCCAGCGTTTCAAAATCATCTGAAACATGCGACTTTTCATCTTCCACCTCGCTGCGTAAAATTTCGATGTCAGTAGTTTCCATCACCCGCTTGATGAATAAGATCATTGCCAGAATGATTCCGAACGGAAGGGCAAAGTTTAACCCGACGAAAACGGTAAGCAGGAATGTGGTGAGAAGTACCGCAATTTCGCCGCGACTGCTTTTGAGGATGCTTTTAAAAGAGCGCCATTCACTCATATTGTAAGCCACAACGATCAGTACTCCTGCCAGGGCTGTCAGTGGAATGTACATGGCGAGTTTCCCAAGAAACAACATGAAAAGCACAATTACGATCGCGTGAATAATTCCTGCAACCGGTGTTTTTCCTCCATTCCGGATGTTTGTCATGGTTTTGGCCAGCGCACCCGAACCTGCCATTCCTCCTACCAGTGGGGCACAAATATTTGCAATGCCTTGTGCCATGAGTTCTGTATTCGGGCGATGCCTGTAGCCTGTTGCCCCATCAGCAACAATGGCAGAAAGCAGCGATTCAATAGAGATGAGCATGGCCAATGTAAATGCAGGAATAAACAGCTGTTGCAAAAGGTCTATGGATATGTTTGAGAATCGCGCCAGCTGAAAGGAAGCAGAAAAGGTTCCGAAACGGCTGCCAATGGTTTCAATTTCCAGACCGAAAAACAGGGTGATCAAAGTGGCTGCTACAATTCCTACAAGAGATCCCGGGATCTTTCTGTATATCTTATACCAAAACAACGTGATCAGCAGGGTAAACATCCCAATCAGGGTGGCTGTAAGGTTAATTTCTGACAAATTCTGAATGTAAAAAACCCATTTATCAATTGATTTTGAAGGTGCTCCTGCTGCGTCAATACCTAAAAAATTCTGAATCTGACCCGTAAAGATCATCAAAGCGATGCCGCTGGTAAAACCCACTACAATGGGATAGGGCATAAACTGAATAATTGTGCCGGCACGTAACAATCCCATTATGATCAAAATAATGCCTGCCATAATCGATGCGATTACGACCCCTTCGAACCCAAATTGCTGCATAATTCCGTAAATCACCACGATCAGTGCACCGGAAGGTCCTCCGATCTGTACCCTGCTTCCCCCAAAAAAAGAAACCATAAACCCGAGAACAACTGCAGTGATCAGCCCCGTTTCAGGCGGAACACCGGAGGCAATTGAAAATGCGATGGCGAGCGGCAATGCCACAATGCCAACGATCAGGCCTGCCGTCAGATCGGACAGAAACAGCTGCTTTTTGTACTTTTTAATAATGGAAAACAGTATGGGTTGGAACATATAATTTGATACAGATTGAAAATATAATTGGTTTTGAACCGCAAATTTAGTTTTTTTGCCTAGAATTTGGATCCAAAAAAGCTTAAGATTGTTTCGTGGAAGAGGGTTATTAACTATAAATCGTTCTGATGGATTATAAGAGCTTACCCCATTTGTTTGAGTCGAGTGCGTTAAGATATGCAGACAATATCTTGTTGCGGGAGAAGAAGGATGACAAATATGAAGGGATGACCTATGCTGCTTGCGACACGCAGGTAAGGCGCCTGGCCCGGGGATTGCTGAGCCTTGGAGTCGAAAAGGGTGACAGGGTTGCCCTGATTTCTGAAGGCAGGAACGACTGGGTGATTGGGGAATTGGCCGTCCTGTTTTGTGGTGCTGTTTCGGTGCCTCTTTCAGTAAAGATCGAAGAACCTGCTGACCTCTTGTTTCGTTTGCATCACGCCGGTTGTAAAGGTGTGATCGTATCAGGTAATCATCAACACAAGGTGTTTGGATTGATGGAGAACCTTCCGGTATTGGAATTTGTGGTCTTGCTGGACTCTCCGGACGATCAAGCTCTGGCGGAGGCTGCGAAACATGGCAAAAAAGTGGTCTATGTTGAAGATCTTCGCAGGCAGGGTGATGAGAAGGAAGATGATTTGAATGGCTTGCTCGAAATAGTTAAGGAATCTCTTGTTGCTGACGACTACGCGAATATTTGCTACACTTCCGGCACAACCGCTGACCCCAAGGGGATCATCTTGTCCCATCAAAACTACCTGCATAATGTGGAACAGGCTTCCCTCATATTTGATGTGCCTTCAGATTATACCTCACTCCATATATTGCCCTGGGACCACTCCTTCGCACACACGGTGGGTATCTATGCCCTCATCAGGAACGGGGCAAGCCTTGCGTCCCTGAAGATTGGTAAAACCCTGAATGAGACGTTGCGGAACATTCCGATCTGTATCAATGAAGTGCAGCCCCACTTCCTTCTAAGTGTCCCCGCCCTGGCCAAAAACTTTAAAAACAATATCGAAAAAGGGGTGAAGGCAAAAGGGAAAATTGCCTGGTGGCTGTTTCAACTTGGATTAAAAGTTGCTTATGCCTACAACGGGAAGGGCCATAACAAAGGGGGCGGATACCGGAAGCTTCTGAAACCACTGTATCGGGTTTTTGATATATTGCTGTTCAATAAGGTTCGTGCCGGATTTGGTAGCCGTCTTGAGTTTTTTGTTGGAGGAGGCGCATTGCTCGATATCGAACTGCAGCGCTTTTTTTATGCTCTTGGCATCCCTATGTATCAGGGTTACGGACTCACCGAAGCCGCACCGATCATTTCTTCGAATACACCGGCTTTTCACAAACTTGGCTCTTCCGGTAAGGTAGTTCCCAAGCTTGACTTGAAAATCTGCGGCGATGATGGGCAGGAGAACCCAATCGGTGAATCAGGTGAGATCGTCGTGCGCGGAGAAAATGTAATGCCCGGCTATTGGGATAATGAAGAAGCTACTGCAGAAACCCTGCGCGACGGATGGCTGTATACAGGCGACCTCGGTTACCTCGACAATGAAGGCTATCTTTATGTCCTGGGCAGAAGTAAAAGTCTGCTGATAGGAAGTGATGGTGAGAAATACAGTCCGGAAGGGATCGAAGAGGCAATTATGGAAAAATCATCCTGCTTTGATCAGATCATGCTTTACAACAACCAGTCTCTTTATACCGTAGCGCTGGCCGTGATCAATAAAGGAGTACTGCTTCAGCACCTGGCCAGACTTAATCTTTCACCTGAAAGTGAAATGGGTCAAAAAGAGGCTTTAAATGAGCTGCGTTCCGAAATCAACCGGTTTATGCCTGGTGGTGAGTTTGAAGGAATGTTTCCTCCGCGCTGGTTGCCGGCCGCAATTGCACTTATACCGGAGCCTTTTTCTGAATCAAATGGGATGGTCAATAGCACCATGAAAATTGTTCGCCCCGCGATTCATAAGCACTATGAAAAAACGATTTCAGGTCTGTTTACACCCGAAGGGAAAGATTTTTACAATGATGCAAACAGAAGTATTATTGCCGGACTTGCCGACTAAATCCCTTGTTTATGAGTGACAAGACCCTGAAGGCGCGAAATATCAGGATCAGTGATTACACTTATCAATTGCCTGATAAGCGGATTGCCGCTTACCCTTTACCTGACCGGCAGTTGTCGAAGTTGCTGGTTTTTAAAAACAACCACATTGAGGATGCTGTTTTTAAGGATATTGGCCGGTATTTTGAACCGGGCAGCCTGATGCTGCTAAACGATACCAGGGTGGTGCAGGCGCGACTTGAATTTTTCAAACCCAGCGGAGCACGTATCGAGATTTTTTGCCTGAATCCATTGGATGCCGGCCACGATCCCCAGCTTTCCTTGTCGCAAAAAGGTTCCGTTTCATGGATTGCACTGGTTGGCAATGCAAAAAAATGGAAAACAGGAAGCCTGGAAATCGTAAGCCCGGAACAGCAGTTTACGCTGCATGCAAAAAAGGGTGTCCCGGTGGAGGATGCCTATGAGATTGAATTCAGCTGGACACCTTCTCATTTAAGTTTTGGAGAAGTGCTTGAGAAAGTGGGAAAAACGCCCCTGCCTCCCTACATCACACGTGCTGCAGAGGATAAAGACAAGCATTCCTACCAGTGTGTCTTTGCCCGGAACGAAGGCTCCGTGGCTGCGCCTACAGCCGGGTTGCATTTTACACCCGATATGATCCGCAAATTGAGCGAATTGGGTTTGAAAACGGGCTTTCTGACACTTCACGTTGGAGCAGGGACATTTAAACCGGTCAGCACAGAGGAAATCGCCGACCACAGCATGCACGCTGAAACGTTTATGATCAACAGGCAATTGCTGGATCAGCTGATCAGGCACTTTGACAATCACCCCGGTGCCGGACGAAGAAAACCAATCGTCACCGTTGGCACAACAAGTATGCGCACCCTGGAAAGCTTGTATTGGATCGGAGCAAGGATTAAAAATGGTGAAGATCCCGGGGGCAACCCTGTTTCTCTAAACCAATGGGCACCTTATGAGTGGCAGGGACAACTGATATCTCCATCAACAGCATTAAAAAGCCTGAGCTCATGGATGGAAAAAAACAACCTTGAACAGTTAAAAGGAAGTACATCCCTGATCATTGTGCCCGGTTATCCGTTTCAGCTGACAGATGTGCTCATTACAAACTTTCATCTGCCCGGAAGTACACTGCTTTTACTGGTAGCAGCTTTCGCCGGATCAGAATGGAAACGGATCTATGATCATGCACTCAACGGCGATTATCGCTTCCTTAGCTACGGCGATGCTTGTTTGATTTTTAGAAAAGATTAAACAAGCTCGAAGCTCGAAGCTCGAAGGAAAAGATACTCAGTAAAGACAATTTATGAATTGTCTCAACCAATAAACTACCAGAAATTGAAAAATGACACGGACATTTTCGGCATTGCCTTTGAAGACTACCTTTCCGGTAATGTAACCGGTGTCATCAAGGTGCGAACGATGTTACAGGGGCTCACGGAAAATGAAACGCTTCCTGTTTCTTACTTTTTTCGTAACTATGATGAGATGCCTGAATGGGAACAACAAGCCCTGAATCTTTGTATGGGCAGCGTGCTTGATGTGGGTGCCGGTGCCGGTGCGCATAGTCTGGAGCTTCAGAAAAGGGGACTGGAGGTTTGCGCGGTTGATGTTTCTCCGGGTGCCGTTGCGACCATGGTAACCCGAGGGGTAAGAGAAGCTCTTTGTGTTGATGTCATGACTTTCTCTAAAAGAAAATTTGACACCATATTGTTGTTGATGAATGGCGTCGGGATGGCTCAAAACCTTGACGGACTCAAGACGTTGTTGTTTCATTTAAAAACCTTGCTTAAACCGGAAGGCAGGATCATTCTTGAATCAACAGATATCCTCTATATGTTTCAGGAAGAGGATGGCTCCATATTGCTGCCTTTGGGTGCACGTTATTATGGAGAGATCAGGTACCAGTTGTATTACAATCGCAAAAAGGGCAAATCTTTTCCATGGCTTTTTGTTGACAAAGACAACCTTAGTGCCGTTGCCGGCGAATGCGGTTATACAATTGAAGTGATTTACGATGGGGAAACGAGTAACTACCTGGCTGCTTTATACCTTATCTGATCAAAACAACTGAATGATCACAGCTGTTGCGATCAGAAAATCGGTTCCCAGAACAACCATAACATTCATACCCATTGCCGGTAACAGTCCTTCAAAATCATCATAGTGTTTGATGGCTGTCAGGGAAGCCTTTAAGGCAACAGGAAAGGGTAAAAGGGCCAGATAGAGCCAATAAGAAGTGATGCCAAATATGGGCAGCAAGGCAATGATTCCGAATGTAAGCAACATATTGGCTGCATAAAACTTTGCTGCATTTTTTTTGCCCAACACAATGACCAGATGTCTTCTGCCGCCGGCCTTGTCTGCTTTTGCATCAGGAAACTCGTTCAACAGCAGCAGGAGCGCAGTTAAAATTCCCGGAGAAATAGATACAAGCACCACCTCCAGTGGCAATACTTGATTTAGTGACATACCGGGTTGTCCATTCATTGCAATGTAGGCACCTATGATCACCAGGGAGCCCAGTGCAAGTCCTGCAAAAATCTCTCCCAACAGCAGCTTTGAAAGCAGTGGCGTATAGAGGGTAATCGCTATGGCTCCAATCAGAGCAATGATGATGATCGAATAATGAGATACAATGGTGAAATATACGCCAATTGCTGCGGCAAAAAGGAGGGTTAGCCATGCGGCAATGCTTACTTGCTTTGGCTTTGTGTGTCCAGATGGCAGCATGCCGCTTCCACCGCTAAAGGGAGTGCGGTCGGTGTTGAAATCAATTTTTGTTTGAAAATCGGAGTATTCATTAAAGAGGTTCACGGAAATGTGTGCAGAAATCGCACCTGCCATGATCAGGATAGCGTGAAACCAGTTAAAGGCTGTGCTGTCATAAAAAGCAGCGAATGCCAGTCCGATCACAACCAGAAAGACGGCCAAAAGCAAAAAGTTTGCCCGGGTTTGCGCTGCCCAGACTTGAACTCGACTCATTTTTTTCATAATAAAAGGGTAATGTGGTTTTAGATTGAATGATTCATTTTAACAGGATAAATGATAAAGCAAATATCGGACTGTTTTGTTTAATTTTGATAAAAAAAGTGTTATGACTACGCTGAAAAGGGTCATAAAGACTACAGGAGATGGTTCACAAACCCTTTACCTGCCTGACTGGAAGGAGCATTACCATTCTGTACACGGCGCATTGGCAGAATCGCTGCATGTATTTATTCAGCATGGGTTTGACAGGCTCCCTCGTAATTTAAAGAAGGTGCATATTCTGGAAGTGGGTTTTGGAACCGGTTTGAATGCTTTGCTGAGCATGGATCGTGCCGCACGGCAGGATGTCCGGTTGTGTTATCACGCCCTGGAACCTCATCCCCTTTCTGAAGAAGAGGTTGCGCAGCTCAACCACCCACAGTTGGTGTCTGGCGGGAAGCATGCCGGAGCATTCCAACGGATGCATGCATCAACGTTTGGAACAAAACAAATGATCACCTCCCGTTTTGAGTTTACTTTATGGAAACAAACACTGGAGGCTGCCGGTTTGGAACCGGAGTTTTATGAATTGGTTTACCATGACGCATTTGCCCCACAATTTCAACCCGATCTTTGGGGTGAGATTGCGCTTAAGAAGATATACCGTTCATTAAAGTCCGGTGGGATACTTGTTACCTACAGCGCACGAGGCAGTGTAAAGCGTGCTTTACGCGCCTGTGGTTTTAATCTTGAGCATCCGCCGGGTCCGGCAGGTAAGCGTGAGATCACTGTTGCTGTCAGGTAGCTAATTATTCCGGAACGGATACACTAAAGGTCCAGATGTCTCAAACCTTGTTCAAACACCACGTCAACCGGAATATTTTCATCGTTGATTCTGTTAATATCACCCTGAAGGGTTTCTGACATGCTTCCATAACTGCCGATCATTTCTTTGGCAGCATCATAGTCTCCATCGCCCTGCAGGACAATGAGCTGCTCAACAAGTTTCTCCACAGCTTGTTTCATTTTCTCAAAGTCAACAAGGTAGGTGTTTGTTGCCTGACAGCGGGAAAAGGCTTCTTCCCTTGCGAAGAAGTTGAAGCGCATCATTCCGGCTGTACCGTGGGCTCCTGCCGTGCCAAAACGGCTTGATCGCATCACGCTGGCAAAAGATGTAACAAAAGCCTGATGCAGCTGCTCTTCAGTTAATTCGCCCATCTCATAAAGCTGATTCATCATAAACAATGCCATCAGGTCGGTATTGGTGGCATCGATCACCCCAAAGTATTCGCGCAATGCATCACGCACGCTGCCGCTGCCGTCAACAGTATTGGAAATGCCCAGCCCTCCCGCGATTTCATGAAAGGCCGTCAGGTGGAAAAATGCATCGAACTGCACATATTCCTTCTGGTCTTCGTGGATCATCATATTTCCAATAGGCTTCAGAATCTCGTCAAACTTGGCTTCCATCACGTTTCTCAGCTGCATGCTTCTTGTTCCCACCTCTTGCTGTATTTCGGGATCGTGCGGGAGATGCAGGGCGATGATTTTCGGTCCGGCATTGCAATGTCCGGCGTAGTAAAGTGCGTCATAAACAAAGATTTCGGAACCGCTTCCTGGCACTTCGCTTTTATACCTTCCGGGTACCGGCAGGCGCTGTTGAAGCTGCGGAATCATGTCGGCAAAGTGTTCAAGACGGCTGCTCATTTCATGGTCTTTAACCACCAGGTATGAGCTGTGTGCCGCTTTGTGTCCGAATTTGCGGTCTTCACCGGTATCCAGTGGCCGTGCAATGAAGTCAATGTTGTTTTCTTTCATCTTCATCCAGGCGCGGTCGCTTTTGCTGTAGTTATCGGTTTGCAATGCCAGGGAAAGTGCTGCCAGATAGTTTGCAAAGGGTTTATAATCAGCAAGCTCTGCAGCCATTGAAAGGTAATGGGCGATCTCTTCGTATTGTTCTGCAAAAGCCGTTGCATAGGGAATGGATACAAGATCTCCGGAAGGGGCGCGGCGGATAATGGAATACGGACTTCGTTTATCCGTATCGTCCCACGCATTGAACTCTTCCCGTTGCATGTCGGGTGGATAGAAATTGGCTCCCAACGGCTTATCGTCAAAGCTGTGATAGAAAGGGGTGTGCCCTTCCAGTCTTCCCCAAGGCCCGTAATTGATCATGGCATATTCCCTGGCATAGGGATCATCCAGGAATTCCATGAGAAAGTCTTTGTCGCCGAAAGACTGGATCCAGAAGATGTCGTCAATCACATCCGCTGCCGATATCAGGATGGGGATCATATCCCGTTCGCTCTGGCTGAGCCAGGAGAGATCTGCCGTCAGTATAACTTCTTCATACTGATTGATCCTTTCAATAATCTGCTCCTGGTATTCTGTGTCGGCAGGCTGACATCCAATTAAAATAGTTGCTGAAACAATGATTGAGATGACCAATGATTTTTTACGTTTCATTTTGTCTTTTATTGGTTAAATTTAGTGTGATTTTATGTTTTATTTGTCAAATTAAACGCTAATATACAGAAATTCTGTTGATTGTGCAAGTTTTGCATCTTGAATGATGAGGTATTGAAGTTTGGCTGGATGTATATTGCATTGGCCACTTGTGAACCAATAGCTGTTTTGTTTGTTTCTTAAATAAAAACATTTTCATGAAAAACATTGTAGTAGTTGGAGCAGGAAAAGGTATCGGCCTTGCCACAGTAAAGGCATTGCATAAAAAACACAACGTCACAGCCATCAGCAGAAGTGAAAGCAAAGAGCTGGAAGCGACAGGAGTCAATACCATTAACCTCGATGTGGTTGCAGGTGCACTGGAGGCACTTGATGAGCTGCCGGATGTGATTCACGGACTTGTATATTGTCCGGGGTCAATCAATCTCAGGCCTTTCAACCGGTTAACAGCAGATGATTTCCTTGCCGATTTCAGTCAGAATGTATTGGGCGCCGTTGGGGTCATTCAAAGGCTGCTCCCACGTCTCAGAAAGGCAAAAGGATCGAGTATCGTCATGTTTAGCACGGTTGCTTCGAAAGTAGGAATGTCTTTCCACGCATCTGTCGCAGCTTCAAAATCAGCAGTTGAGGGTCTTGCAAAAAGTTTGGCAGCAGAATTTGCCCAATCAAAAATCAGGGTTAATGTCATCGCTCCTTCATTAACCGACACGGCGCTGGCAGAACCGTTGCTTAACTCCCCGGAGAAAAAGGAAGCCGCTGCAAAACGTCACCCATTGCAAGCTGTTGGTGACCCAAATAAGATGGCCGCTTTGATCAGGTTTTTGCTTGAAGATGATTCAGACTGGATCACCGGACAAGTAATCGGTGTTGACGGAGGGTTGGGAAGTATCCGAAACGTTTGAGGCGTTTTTTGATTCTGCTTCACTCCAGCTTCCAGCTTCTTTCATTTTTCATTTTTCATTTTTCTTTTTCCTTCAAGCTTCGAGCTTTTTATGTTCTACATCGGCAACTGTCAATCGGACATCGGAAATCGATAATCGCCAATCATCCCCCCTGTGTGTCAAAAATCCATTATTCCCGAATGATCGGGATCTTCGACATGGATGATTCATCTTATGTGTCTTGGTCATCGGGCGATCTTTCGCGTCACAAAAGGCACACGCCTAATGTCCGTGGTGAAATGCAACCGCCTTGAGTTAACGAGTAACATCCTATTAGGATAAGATAAATCGACTTTATTAAACATTTTATTGGTCATGTATAAACAAATACAATAATAAATATGTTAATTAGTAAATTTAAAAATCATGACGATGAAAAAAATGGTTTCCATAACATTAATTATAAATACCATCCTTTTTTTCAGTTCCGGTAGTATACTGGCTTTTGAAGGCGGGAACAATAAGGGTCTTGCTCCCTTTACCGAAATGAACAAGATTTCTCAAACACGGGAACTGCATGCATTTGGTGTTTCTGAAATACCGGCAGATTCTTCACCGGAACACCGGCAATCAGACTTTGAAGCAGCTTATGAAGAAAAAATGATGCAGTTGCGCGCTGAGCAATCAGGCAATCTGCAAGATAATTCGCCACTTATTCTGCAAAAACATACCAATGGAAGTCCGGGAGCAATTTCTTTACCCGCAGTTACCTGGCGCAATGGACAGACGGCAGAAGCCGGCCAATGGATATTCTGGGGTTCCGGAGTGCAGTTCAATTCCATTGGCGGTTCTGACACGCCAATTGATTGGAACATTGCCCAAAGATTCAGTCCGGAAGACATAGCTGATTTTGAATCATTTGTATTGTCGCAGGTGAATTTCTTTCCTGCCGACCCGGCCACGTTTACCATCAGGGTATGGCAGGGCAGCGAATCACCGACGCTGATCTATTCCCAGGAAGTAGAGTCAATTGAAGTAAATGAGATGAATACGGTCGTACTTGATGAGCCTGTATCAATAAACACGAATGAGGATTTATGGATAGGTTACCGCGTGGTTGCAACTCCCCCCGATGGTGCATCACTTTTTCCTGCTGCCATTGATGAAGGACCGGCAATTATTGGAAAGGGCGACATGATCTCCGTGAGTGATGGTGTATGGGAGTCACTTTCTGATTATGGAATATCTGGCAACTGGATCATCCAGGGCTTTGTGGAACCCGGTTTTGATAGCGATGCCCCTGCCGCTCCGGAAAACCTGGTTGCCATCGCCGGCGATGAGGGCGCGCTTGAAGCACTCATTACATGGAACAATCCGTCATTTACCGCTGATGGGGAAGTGCTGGACGAAATGGATCTGATCTCTGTATTTCGTAATGGCGAATTGATTCATTCCTTATCCAATCCGGTGCCTGGCGCTTTCGAGTCCTTTTCTGATCTGCAGATTGAGGCAAACGGGATCGCCACCTATTCGGTTCGCGGTGAAAATCCGGCCGGCCAGGGCGCTGCTGCCTCAACAACTGTTTTTGTCGGAGAAGACGTTCCGGCAGCTCCTGCAAATGTAGTACTTGCTGCATCAGACGATGATGCGCTTATTACATGGGATGCCCCGGTGGAAGGCTTAAACGGTGAATATTTCAGTGGCGACAATCTTCAATATGAGCTGGTTCGTATGCCCGGCAACATCACCGTTGCTCAGGATATTTCCGGAAACTCTTTTCTGGATACCACAGTACCATCACCGGGTAACTATTTCTACCGGGTGACTGCCGTGAACCAGTCCGGCACCGGCGGCACGGCACAATCGAATACTGCACTGATAGGAGGTGAAGGCCTGGCTTTTATTTCGATCGGCGATGGTGATATATTACTCAATCTGCCATACGATTTTTTCTGGGAACATAGTTTATCCCAAACCTTATATTATCAGGAAGAGATCGGTGTTGGAGGAGGTCTCATCACTGCTGTTGAATATAACTACCAATTTAATTCGGGGCAACCCGAAACACCCATCAAAATCTGGCTGGGTGAAACGGATGTCAACGACCTTACTGATGGATGGGTGGACCCTTCTACTTTGCAATTGGTTTTTGACGGCACACTTGGTTTCTCAGCCGGTCTGAATACTCTGAATGTTGAATTTGATGCGCCTTATATGTATCAAGGTGGTAATCTGGTTGTTTACTCGTTGAAAACGGATGACCAATGGCTACCCGGAAAATCTTTTCTGGGTACTTCTGATGCCGGTTCTAACCGGTCGCTTTTGGCCCGCAGAGACTTTACGCCGTATGACCCCGTAATCCCGGATGAGCCGGGAATCCTCTTCAATTCTTTCCCAAATATTACTTTGCAGATCTCTACAACCAATACCGGTTCGGTAGAAGGCATTGTAAGTGATGGCAATCTGCCACTTGAGGGCGTATCTGTTCAGCGCATTGGTGGCTCCGGAACTACTACGGATGCAAACGGCTTTTTTCAATTCCCCTTCGTGCCAGAAGGCAATCATTCGTTCATATTTAATAAATTTGGTTATTTCGAAAAAATCCTTGAAAATGTTGTTGTTGAGGAAGATATTGACGCTGTTCTTGACGTGGTAATGACTGCTCTGCCTTCCTATATGGTGGCAGGCACAGTCGAAGGAAATAATGAGATACCTATAGAAGGCGCGATGGTTTCCCTCACGGGGTTCAGCGATTACTCTACACAAACAGATGCCTCAGGAGAATTTGTTTTCCCGGATGTGTTTGAAGGAATATACAAACTGACAATTACCGCTCCGGGGTATACACCTTTTGTTGATGAAAGTCTGGCTGTTGATGAAGACATTTTGCTTGATGTTGTTATGGATGAAATCCTTTTAAATCCCGGAGGACTCAATATTGTTCTTGATTATGAAAACCCCGGTGACGCCCTCTTCAGCTGGAGCACCGGCGCTGAAACTGAATTCAGGTATGACAGCGGCATTCCTCTGGGTTCGCTTGGAACTTTTGATGCCAATTACAACGTTGTTTTAGGTGCTGTACACCGAAATATCGCAGAGATTTATGACATGTCGTGGATGATGCCCATTGACGATAATGTTGAACTTTCGGAGATAGTCAAAGTATGGGTCTTCGGCCTCAACGAAGACGGCAGCCCCAACCAGAATGATGTACTTTACAGCCAGGAAAATGTGCCCAATCTGCAAGGTGAATGGAACGCCTATACCTTTAGCCAACCGGTTTCTGCACCAAATGGGTTCCTCATAGGTATATCTGCCTTTGGTGATTTAGTCATTGTGGTTGACATGGGTCTGGATCCTGACTGGCCATTTATTCCTGAAACACAGTATTTTAATTTTGATGTAACCGGAACTGCTTTTACACCAATAGAAACTGCAGGATTTGAGTGGAACTTTTTTATTCGTGCCAACGGTAGTGATCTGGGTACCATTGGCGGTGCTTCCGTGGCCAACGCGTTGAACGCTGCCCTGGGGTATAATGTATACCTTGATGACATGGACAACCCGGTTGCTTTTACCGATAATCCGGAATATTTGTTCACTGACCTTGAAGAAGGCAATTATACTGCAGGTGTTCGTGCAGTATATGCAAGTGGTTTATCGGAACTGTCTGCCATTGATTTTGAAATGGCTTACCCGGTTGCCGTTAACCTCAACCTTTCTGCTAATTCCGGACAAAGTCCTGAAGGTGCTTTGGTTACACTTAGCAATCAGGAAGATGATCAGTTCGTGTTTTCGGGTGCGGCAGGTTCGGATGGTGTCGTTGCTTTTGATATGGTTCCACAAGGCTTATATACTTTGGAAATAAGTCTTGAAAATCATCAGACTTACATAGATGACCAGTTTGTTGTAGAGCAAGACCTCTCGCTTGATATCGTTCTTGATGAGAACACGGATGAGCCGGTCAACCTGTTGGTTGTTACTGATGGTCTGGAAGCCGGGCAAGCGCTATTTAGCTGGAATAACCCGTTGACGGGGTGGAGTGAAAGCTTTGAAGACGGTGTGCTGCCTGAAGGCTGGAGCCAGATCATTACAAACGATGGTTTTCTTGGCGGTCAGCCCACAACCTGGCACATCACCGGTCCGGTAGGGAACATTGTTCCTCAGCAAGGCGATTACCAGGCTTATATGATGTGGAATTTCACCACTCAGGATGAATGGTTGATCACACCTGAGTTTACAGCTCCTGCCGGCGACCTGACCTTCTGGTATCATGGCACGAATGGCTCAACAGCCGGTGATAATTATTTTGTCAAGATCAGCACTGACGGTGGAAATAACTGGGATATCCTTTGGAATGCAAGCGAGCTTCCGTTTGGTCAGAATTTTTACCAGGAACCTGCTGTAATAGACCTGTCGCATTATGCCGGACAAACTGTTCAGATTGCATGGCGCAATGAAGATGGTCCGTCAAACAATGGCATGTGGTACCAGTGGGCAATCGACAATATCACCATTGGGGATGTGGAAATGGACTTGAAAGACCTGGTGGTGTTTAATCCCAATGATGATATCCCCGGAAATACATCTGACATGAATGTAAATTTTGCAGGTATCGGTCGTGCTTCACAATTGGCTGTTAATGGCTTTAATGTATTCCTTAATGGTGTTATGGTTTCAGAAGGCCTCAGCGACACCCAGTTCCTTTTCAGTCAGCTTAATCCCGGAATACATACTGCAGGTGTGCAGGCTGTATACAGCTCCGGGGTGTCTGAAATCGTTGAAAAGGACTTCGAGGTGCATGCCGGAAACTTGCTGGCCCTCGTTGCACAACCGGTTGAAGGTGGTTCGCTCCAGGGTGCCGGCTGGTATCCCTCCGGAGTCGATGCACTTGTCAATGCACTGCCGGCTGATGGATATGCGTTTGTCAACTGGACAAACACACAAGGCAATGTGATCAGTGAAGAACCGGCCTTTTTCTTTACCATGCCCGATCAGGATTTCATATTGATCGCGAACTTCTCTGAGTTTGAAACCTTTACCCTGACCTTCAATATTGATATGTCTGATGCACAATGGCTGGACATGGACGAAGATATGGTGAATGTAACCGGGTCCATGCATGGCTGGGTGGTATTGGGCGACAATGCCAGAGACCAGGCCCTCATGCGCGTAGCTGATACATACATTTATACAATTACTTTTCAGTTGCCCCCCGGTACTTATAACTATGCATACTTTATGAATGAGGGAGAACATGACTACGATTGGGAGGAGGTTGCCATGCGTGAGGTAGTTCTGAATGGTGATAAAGAAATCCATGATGTTTGGGGCATGCCAACCAGTCTTGCAGATGTTGACCCCAATGACTTCTCTGTTTACCCCAACCCTTTTACTGACCAAATAAGCATATCAGGTGCTGATTGGGCCACCCGTGCAATCATCACGGATATTATGGGAAATACGGTTATTGAAGTATTGCTAAACGATAACTTTTTACATGTCAGCGGACTACGTACCGGTTTTTATCTGCTGCATCTGTATGGTGAACAAGACCGTCGGGCTGTCCGGAAAGTGATCAGGCGATAGTGTCAAATCCGGTTGCCGGGCTTTTATAACCGAGGCATTGCTGCCATGGTTTATTCAGGCCCGGCATCCTTTGTAAAACCCTTGAACTTTCCGGCAAACAATAGCATCAGCATGACTGCTGTGTGCAGTCTGTTTCCATTTATTTATAAGGATATTTGGGGTCATGATTGTTTTGTATGGTAGGATGAACCGCGTCGCTTTCACAATTTTTTTATTTTTCTGAGTGAATTTCAAATATAAAAAGTTCATGTATATTTGTCGGCTAAACCAAACTACCTGAAAATTCTTGCTGAAAATGTTCAAAAGCTTACTGAAGAAAGCATGTCTTTTTTTCCATTTGGATGTCACAAAAAACATCAAATACGACCGACTTACACAACAAATATTGAAAAAGCATCTGCGCAATGACGATAATTGTATTGATATCGGTTGTCACAGGGGCGAGATTCTGGACTTAATGCTTCAAATCGCTCCCCGGGGCAGGCATTATGCTTTTGAACCCATTCCGCACCTGTATAAAAGATTGATCCATAAGTATGGTCAAAAGGCGCGTGTTTTCCCATATGCGCTTTCTGACAAGAACGGTCAAACAACTTTCCAGTTTGTAAAAAATGCGCCTGCTTACAGTGGTATAAAGAGGAGAAGGTATGATATTTCAAATCCCGATATTTCCGAGATAGAGGTTGAATTAAAAAAGCTCGATGATGTTATATCAGATGATGAGCCGATTCACTTTATAAAAATTGATGTTGAGGGAGGTGAGCTGGATGTTTTGAAGGGAGCAAAAAGGTTGCTGACAAAAAACAAGCCTTCCATTTTGTTTGAATCAGGGAAGGGTTCCAGTGATTATTATGGTGCTACGGCAAAAGATTTGTACCATTATATATCGAACGATATCGGTTTAAGCATATATACACTTCAAGGCCATATCCGGGACGAAAATCCACTGGATGCTGAGGCATTTGCACACTATTTCCGTACGAATCAGGAATATTATTTTATAGCTGTAAATGGCTGATTGGTTTTAGTGTGACGAGGCGGATCGCCCGATGACGCAGACACACAAGATGAATCATCCCGGTGACATTGTGAGACGCGCCTGGGGGCGCGTCTATACAAAGCAGAAACTGTAATCCTCGTATCTGTTTTTCCAATAAAATGACAGAAACAAAACAATTTGCTGATAACTTTAACAAGGCGAACTTGGCAAATCAGATTTATGTAACCGGCAAATAAATATGTCTGATTTTCGGAAAGCAGCCATGTTTGTAACCGGAAAATAGTGATACAGAAACGTTCTTTTTAACTTCATAACAATATCTTGACTAAACGTTTCAAGTTTCACTAAGTTTATGAATTAATCGGGTTAAGTATAGAGCTCACGAAAATAAAATATTCACCTCATCTATAAAAATTTTTCATAATAAATCCGGATTTTTCTGTGTAATAACGAGCCCGGAGTATATCCATCATCACCCCGCCTCAAGCTGGCGCTGGGCTTGGTTTCCCCGGGTTCTGGCGCGATCAAAAACTTTCTGATTATTCAATTGCTGCATACGCGGCCCCAAAAATCAGTGCTATGAGTACTAAAACAATGAATGAAATCCCCACTGCAGTATGGGTTAAAGCAAAAGCGGAAAAGGAAATCACTGCACCAGCGTTTGACAGGGAAAATGAGTACTCGTTTTCAACGAGGTCACTCCGCTTCAGGAACGGCTGGGCATTCTGCACCATCACTTTCAAGGGTCAGAACCTTCGACACTCAAGGCCAATGCTTCAGCTGTAATTCGGCGCACAACCATTCACCCGGACAAACCAAGCCTTCAAAGTCTGATCACAGCCTT
>SKSI01000201.1 GCA_007123065.1 Bacteroidales bacterium | reverse complement strand
TCCGGAATTCCGGCTACAAGATCCAGTACAAACCCGCCGGCACGAAACTGATAACCTACAATGGTGGTGTATGCAATTACGATCACAATGGTTCCAAGGATCCTGGCCCATTTGTTGTATCTCAGCTCAAGAATGTCGGGAACGGTGTATTCGGCAATGCGCCGCACCCTGGCAGCGAGAAAGAAGACGATGATGATTCCTGTCCAGGCCCCTGCAGCCATCCAAAGCTCACTAAACCCAACCTGGGCAGCAAGGCCCGCACCTGCCAGCAAGCTACCGGATCCCATCCAGGTACATAGCAGTGTGCCGACCAACCTGGGTGTTGACACGGAGCGTCCTGCAACCATGAAATCTTCCTGGTTTTTTACCATGAAGCTTTTATAAATACTGATCGACATCAGAATGACCAAGTAACCGATTACAACCCACAAGAATATCATTTGGTAGCGTTTTTCAGGATGAATAAAATGATTTGCAATGCGGGCAAATATAGGAAATTTCATTTAATACCTGTAACCAATTGCTGCATCAGTCTTTTTTTCTTTCTGCGCATCATCTTTCTGAAGCAAATAGCCAATCACATCATGAATGTCCTGAAACTTTTTGTCGAACTTTTGTTCCAGCATTTCAATTTTCTTAGCCAGATCCTTATTTTTCAATGCATATTGCCGGCATACCACAAATGCCCGCATAATAGATATGTTGATTTGTATTGCCAGTTTGCTTTTTAGTATGCTTGAAAGCATGGAAACACCTTGTTCTGTGAATGCATATGGCTTGGAAGGGCTGAATTTGTTGGTGCTTCGGAGGTTATCACAATTTGTGATAACCTCTAACCACTCCTCTTTGGTAAGTTGAAACATGAAATCCTCCGGAAACCGTTCCAGGTTTCTTCGCACCGATTGCTTTAACACCCTGGTCTCAACCTGATACAATTTTGCAAGGTCAAAGTCCAGCATCACCATCGTGTTTCGGATTGACAGAATTTTGTTTTCAATGATTTGCAGTGCCATGTTTTGTGTTTTATGATGGAGGAATTCTTTAAAACCGGATCCGCAGTTGCGCTTTTATTTCCGTGCGGCTGTTTCCTTCCACCAGATCGAGACCTGAACCGCTGCTGCTGCGGTTTACAAACAATGTTTGGGCAAAACGCGCATAAAGGTCAATTTGTCTGTGAAGCCTGTACTTTACAAGCAGATACATCCTGGATCCTTTGTCAGCATAGAACGGGAATGAGAATGCATACAGCACGTCGTGTTCATAGGCATAGATCCGGGAATTGAATCCGTCTGTGTCGAACAAGGCATAGCGAATCGTAACGGCAAGCGGACTGGCCAGATTGCGATAAAGCAAATCCGTATACACCAGGAGTCCTTTTTCCAGATCTGATCCGTACTGGTGATGTATAACCTCCAGGCGGTGCCTCAATGAAACAGATGGTGAAACCGGATATGAAACATTTAATCTGTACTGATTTCTTTTCACGTCGTCCAGATACCTGATCATAGCATCGTTTCTTGTATTTAGCGGTTTGCTTTTGGAACGAAAGCGCGCATAAATCTCTGTTTCCCTGTTGGGCTTGTATTCAAGGTGTATCAGGTAATCATATCCGCGTGAGGGTGTATAGGTCCGGAACCGCATCCAGGGAAATGTGAAATGATCGGCATAAGCATACAGGCGCAAACCCCGCATTGGCCTGATATCTATTCCGGTGTATAATCCGGATTCGTTTGCAAGCCGGGTGCTTTCTCCGAAGGCTGTTGCAAATGGGGCCTGGTGCTTTTTGTCATAATACCGGTATACAGCAGCCAATGATATTCGGTTGTCAAGACTGATCATAAATCCGTTAAGAAAAGCGATATGCCCATTCGCATCCATTGCCGTTTCACCAAATATATTCAGGTTTCTTGTCAGAAAACTATAGTCGATGCTATATCCATGGTGGCGGTTGTCGCTGAATTCAAATTGGTTATAGAATGACAGGTTTCGTCTGTAGAGCGCATCCAGACTCATATGGTAGGCTGTGAAACCCATGCTTATTCGCTGCCTGTTGAATCGAAGGTGGCCACCTGTAATGACTTCCTTTACAGCATGTTTTCCTTCCAGTTCTCTTGGTGTTCTGTGCATTCCTGTTTGCTGCAGGCTGGTAATGCTGATTGCATGACCAAGACTGTCGTACTCGAGCACATTCGCATCGCGGTTTTTGGAAGAATAAAATCCGGTGATTTCAAGAGAACCAAAGCTAACCGTCGCCCCCGCGCCTCTAAGGAAATTATTCTCGTCAACAGAGGTGTATGGTCGCAATCCCATGGCATTCTTTTTTATGCCGATAGCTTCTGTGCTTTTTCCAAATCCCATCCCTGACCAGAAAGACAAGCCCTGACCGAACTGTGCCTGAAAGTCACCCAGGGAAAAGCTTTTTAGCCTGCCGAAATCCTGAAGATGTAAATGTGCTGAATAATAATCAAATCCATATGGCTGTGTGCCTTTAAAAAACTCCTCTCCCGGATCTTTTTCCGCGGTAAATCCCAGGCTGATGTTGCGGTACCAGGTAAACCGGTAACGAGAATAAAGCCGGTAAGGGCTTCCCAGATAGCGTGTGTTTGGATTCGCCTCCAGCTCTTCCGGGTCAATTTCAGAAAAGCCAAGTTGTTCTTCCAGCAATTGCTGATATCGGAGAAAAAATACATGTTCTCCATCACGAATCAGATTGTCGCGCGAAAAATGACGGCGGGGATGCGATTCGTCGATCGTAACAAAAGGAATAATCGTCATGATTGTATGTTGGTCAAAGCCCTCAACAGTTTGCAATTCATAAATGGCAACCAGTTTGCCATGCTGTTCGATATGTCTGAGAAGATTGTTGATCTGGATGTCTGTCAGCATAAAAAGTTGCCGCAGTTCATTCATGTTTGTATTGTTTATGTTGATTGGGTGACTGTGGAGTGTTTCCAGGGTTTCAACCAACACGGAAAACCCGGCAGACTCTTCCTCCGATTCCATCTCCGCAAGCTGCTCAAATCGTCTGATCAGGCTTTCAGGTGTTTGATCGGCCGGAGGTGTTGCATGGCTTATCATGAAACAAAATATCAGCATATTAAAAGCACCGGCTTTCTTTATTGTCAATATGATTAAAATATGCTTTGGAAGCCTGTTCATATTGAGTATGTTAAAATGAATAAATGATGCCAGCTTGTTTGGAATACCCTAGTAAATAGTGATGGGAAGCACTAATGTCTAATTGCATGCTTCCCTTGGTAAATCCAAATCCGAATGCATTCAGCATGGGGTTATTGCTGATACCCGCTCTCACAACTATCGATTCAATGAAGTTGTATTCAAGTCCAATTTTTGGGATAGCAGCGTGGCGTATGTCTTTCTCCACCTCAGCGCTCAACAGTACTTTGCTGCCTATTTGATACACCAGTCCGCTTCGGATAACCGAAGAGATATATTCTTCAACAGGATGATGGGTTTCTGTTTTTAATATGGATTTGGTTGGATTAAAAAGATGTGTTCCGAGAAACAGTCCGGGAGCAATTTCATAAATAAAACCAATTTCAGCAGTAAAAGCAGCGGCACGGCCATAACCTTCCGAGATGCTTGTAAGCATATAATTCAATTGGATGCCTGCTGACAGCTTGTTCCCGAAAAACCTGGCATAGGTCAGACCTGCTTTTTGTTCAGCATACAGACTGCCTCCAAAATGTTGTAGCGAAAAACCAAGATTTCCGCTTCCTGCCGGTAATATTGCGGCAAATGATGCTTCAGGCATTTCTGTTTGCGAAAAGCGATTTCCTGTATACATTCCGGCGGTGAAAGCTTCTATGCCGGCTATTCCGGCCTGGTTATGGCTGATTGCCCAGAAATCAAAAAGTGCAACTGACGCATTTGCCATGGCTGCTGCCCGTGAACCTGATAATTGATTGTCGGCAGCAACCAACGGCATCTGATTCATTGGTAATACGAGAAGAATAATTAGGGATAATAATTTCATTGACGCACGTATTTATGCGTCAAAATAAAGGTAATAAAAAATAAAAAACAAATAATATGAGATAAAAAACCCGATTCGGTTCTTATAATCTTCTATTGTACCCGAAATTTGAATTTTGCTTGCTTCAGTTCTTCATTTGCTTTGATCACTTTTTGTTTGAGGTCTTTTTTAAACTGACTCAGGCGTGCTTTGATGTGTTCATCTGATTGGGCCAGAATCTGTGTTGCCAGAATGGCGGCATTTTTTGCGCCATCGAGTGCAACCGTTGCCACAGGGATTCCGGCAGGCATTTGCAGAATGGATAAAATGCTGTCCCAGCCGTCGATCGACAAAGATGAGCGCACAGGTACACCAATAACAGGTAAAATGGTCCCTGCGGCGATCACTCCGGGAAGATGCGCTGCACCTCCTGCACCAGCGATGATGACTTTTATGCCCCGTTCGTGCGCTTTTTCCGTAAATTCCATAACTCGCTCAGGAGTTCGATGCGCTGAGAGTGCATTGATCTCAAAAGGGATCTCCATTTCGTCAAAGAACTTTGCTGCCTGTTCCATTACCGGCATGTCGGACGTACTGCCCATGATGATGCTTACAAGAGGTTGCATATGGTTTTGTTTTTAGAGGTTTTCGTGTTACAAAAATACGTTTTTCTTTAAATTTTTATTCATGGAAAAATCACTATATTCGCATATCACTAAATTATTATCCTATGAAACGACACGCACAATTCAGCAAAAGGACATTGCTGTTTTCATTGCCATTTGTTTTATTCGCAACAACATTGTTGTTTTCACACTGCACTGCCCGGGATTCTGAAAAGGAACTCACTGAACTTCAGGAGCGTGCTTTGACTTTTACACAACCACTTCCTGACGACGCATTTCTTGAAGGGATGAACCGCTCAGAAGAATTGATTGAGTTGGGTAAAATGCTTTTTTACGAGCCACGTTTATCGAAAAGCGGATTGATCAGTTGCAACACTTGTCACAACATGGCCACTTTTGGTGTGGACCAGTTGCCGGTTTCTGTCGGTCACATGTGGCAAAAGGGGCCTCGCAATGCGCCTACCGTGCTGAATGCAGCATTACATACTACCCAGTTTTGGGATGGCAGCGAGCCTGATGTTGAATCGCAGGCGCTGATGCCCATCCTTGATCCATTGGAAATGGCCGCTACACGTGAACACGTTTTGGCTGTGCTGGGTTCAATGCCCGAATATGTTGATTTTTTCAGACGCGTATTTCCGGATGAAGATAATCCCCTGATATATGAAAACGTAGGTGTGGCTATAGGTGCATTCGAACGCATACTGCTGACTTATTCCCCTTTTGATGATTTTCTTCGCGGAGATGCAAATGCCCTTTCAGACTCGCAGAAACAAGGTTTGCGCACTTATATTGATACGGGTTGCCATTCATGTCATGGTGGCCCTGCTTTGGGTGGCCGGACTTTTTCGATGTTTCAGACTCCGGCAGAGCTTGCCTCCGGTGAAAGCGATATCGGAAGGTTTGATGTTACCGGCAATGAGTTGGATAAACACGTATTTAAGGTGCCCTCTTTGCTGAATATCAAAAAAACCTATCCCTATTTTCACGATGGCAGCGAGTGGAGTTTGCATGAAACAGTTCGTGTGGTTGCAAAAGATATGTTGCAGCAGGAACTAACAACCACTGAAATAAACGAGATTGTTGCTTTCCTTGGGACGTTAACTGGTGAGATTCCTGCTTATGCTTTGGAACTGCCGGTGTTACCGCCATCAACGCCGAAAACACCACGACCGGTATTTGATTGATATGAATTTGTGTCATAATGGATGGAAACAATAAAGCTGCCCGCCCTCTGCAGAAAATGTTTATGGCGGTACCCTCTTCGTATGATTTTTTAAACCGGCTGTTAACCATACGCCTGGATCAGGTATGGCGAAAGAAAGCTGTAAGAACCATACTTGATGGCAAGCCGGAACGAATTCTTGACCTGTGTACAGGAACAGGAGATCTAGCCATTATGCTTCGAAAGCATGCTTCTTCAGAAACCGTTATAGAAGCATTGGATTACAGTTTACCCATGCTGGAGGTTGCGCAAAAGAAAAGCTTATCAAAAAGTCCGTCTGAAATAAAATTTCTTTATGGAGATGCTGCATCCATGCCCTTTGAAGACAATTATTTTGATGTTGTCGGCATTGCCTTTGCTTTTCGTAACCTGACATACAAGAACCCGGACAGAGATCGCTTCCTGGAAGAGATTCAGAGGGTCTTAAAACCTGGTGGCCGCTTTGTGGCAGTCGAAACAAGCCAACCCACCAATGCGGTGATGCGGTTTCTGTTTCGCGCGTACATGCGGTTAATTACCAAACCCATTGGCGGTTTGCTTTCCGGGCATCGCGGTGCTTATCATTACCTGGCACACTCTGCAATAAACTACTATCAAGCTCCGGAGCTAAAACAAATACTGCTTGCCGCCGGCTTTTCAGAGGTCAACTACCAGCACTTGCTCGGCGGTGTTGCCGGCTTGTGGGAGTGCAGGAAGAATAGAGCAAAATAAGCTGATAACAAAATAAGATCTATTGCATCGCTTTCAGGGCTTTTTCAACAGCAGCAAAAATCGGCTGGTTGCTGATCTGTTCACCAACGGCAGCATCCATCCAGTGCATGGGCGTCAATTGCCCGATTGAGAATATGCGCAACTCCTCTTCAGCAAAGTGCTTGTCGCGGATATAATCCTCCAGCTGAAACATGATGAGACGGCCATAAGGGTAGTTCGACAGGTACAACGGTGATTGTATCATGTGCGAATAGATGGCCAGCAGCGGGTTGTCGCGGGTGCCAAACACGTCGGCATAATATTCGTTCCAGATGTTTTTGGCGATCGCAATCACGGCTTCTTTCAACTGATCGGGCGTGGCATCCGGATTGTCATACATCCAATTCCACACACCCATGTCAACCAGCGAAACGCCCATCATTTCATAATTGTCCCAGAAAACGTCGAGTACTTCAAGATGCTCTTTCATTGGGTCGTCCTGCTGCATACCGAGGAATTCCATGTCTCTCCTTTGGTACATAAAGGCGAGTGCTTCTGTAAAAGCAGTGTTGGGGATGCCATTGATGAAATAGTTATCCACAAAGTGGGTGCTGATGGTTTGTTCTACGTTGTGCCCAAATTCGTGTATGGCAATGTTATATCCTTTGTAGTCCATGCCGTCACTTCCAATGCGGGTGCGAAGGTGCGATGGTTTGGAGCGCATTGAGGCTCTCCAGGCGTGGCCGG
>SKSI01000083.1 GCA_007123065.1 Bacteroidales bacterium | reverse complement strand
ACCAACCGGAAGAGAATATACCCAAAGCATAATCCCCGTTTTTCTCATAAATGGCAGCAGAGGTTTCCAGCAAGTCAAGATACTCAGAGACAATATCCTGCAATTGCTGTTTTTGAATGGATTTCTTAATCAATCCATCTTCATTCAAGTCGCTCAAATCGCCATATTCAGGCACGAAGTGCATGGATGCCGTTTGCTTGGGTTTAAGCATCCATTCCATTGCGCTCAGACTTTTACTAAGGTTATCGTTCTCCGTCGTTTTTTGAATACACAACGACTTTAAAGCATCGATTTCCTGCCTTAATTGTTGAATTTCCTTAAACTGATCCTGGTTGACTTTTTTCTTCATAGAAAACGGATTTTAACATTGGACCATCATTTGTTACTCTACTCACAGAAAAAGCATACTGGTGTCAAATGTTTGTCTTGATTATGCGAATCAAATATTTATATTTTAATTATCTGATTGCATGCTACTTGCAAAGTTTCGAAATGCCTCAAATATAAAAATTATTATTAATACTTTGTTTAAGTAGTTTAGGAATAAAAGTACTAAATTTTGGTAATTATCAAGAAATATGTATATCCAAGTAAGACTATTGAACAATAAAAGCCCTGATCTCTCAGGGCAAAATCCGTTGAGATAACAAAAAAAGTGAGCCGCCGGCCTTTTTAGCCGGTGGCTCACTATAAATCTGTTACATCCTGTAACCGGACTCGGTAAAAGCGGCCAATTCATTGCCTTTTGCTGTAACCGTTGCCGGATCGGAAAACAATCAAATCATCTGTCAACCAAAGCATGCTGATAAACTTCAATGTCACTCATGCTTTGACGGAATGGTAGCTGACAAAATTCTTAACTTAAAGGCAGTTATTTTTTTATCATTCTCATAATATGGGCGTGCGCACCCGCAACCACCCTGATTAAATATATCCCACCGGTCTTTCCTGTAAGATCAAGCATATGCAGGGATTGGGAAGGCAGCTCTTTCTGCATGACCAGATCTCCATACATGTCATAAATTTCAAGATACTGCTTTTCAGCTGCATCGCGACCCATAACTTCCAGGGTAAACAGGCCATCCGTCGGATTTGGGTAAATGGTGAACAGGCTTTCATAAATTTCCTGTACAGACACATCCTGGGAAACAGTTACCGTCCATTCATTTTGACTGATCCCATCTTCGGCAATAACGTTATATACCAATGGCTCAGTAAAGTCATTCACTGTTGTTCCGCTTACCTGAATCACATCATCAACGTAAGCGGTTGCGCCTTCCGACAGGGTGAACTGAGCCACCAGGTCGTTTAAGCCGGCGCTTGCCTCAACCAAGATGTCAATGGTGTGGGTTTGATGGTTGATTACAGATTCCCCGATTTGCTCATCAATAACAAAGCTGATAAAGCCGGCCTGATCAGACAATACATTCAATGTTACCGGAATGGGATGAACGGGATTCAGCGGGTCGCTGGATTTAATCAAAAGCTGCGCTTCATAAGTATCCGGATTGACATTGTTTGAGTTCATTTCAATACGTATATCAACAGATTCGCCGGCATGAATCCTGCCCCACCTTAAGTCGTGATTAAGCCATTGAGCGATCCCCGGTTGGGTAATGACCCCATATCCTTCATCGGGCGCAGCATCAAATCCATCGTCGCTTTCGACATATGCTGCAATATGAATCACTTCATCATCAACAATAAATAATAACGGATATTTTACCGATATTGAATTGCCTTCAGTCTCAAAATTCCTGAAAGCATAGGGTGTGTTGCTTGTCGGATTGATTAGATAAGACCGGGAACCCTGTCCCAACAGATTGCCATAATCCAGAACAATTACATAATCAATACCAATTCCCCAGCCACTGTATTCAAAAAGTTCTTCGCCTGTCCATCCGGTTTCCGGATCTTGATCGGAATCAATTAATATGTAGGCAACAAAGTTTTCCGAGTCGATGTCATCTGCAAACTCGATTTTAAAAAGGAATTCGTTATTGGTTGTTATATCAGCATAAACTGCAATGATGTCAGGACTGTCGCCTGTCTGATCACCTTCAGGATCGGAGATCGGATGCATTAATTCCCATTCAAAAACCCAATCAAGAGGCAATAACCCATTATTCGATATGCTGATGATACGCTCTTCAGTTTCACCCATGGGCAGCGTAGCCGTGATCTCATCGGTGCAAACCACCAATTCTGCGGGTTCATCAGTTATAATAAAGCTGATCAATTCGGAGGAGGTGCTGTTTTCCATGTCGTCGGTAACCCCGATATAATAATAGACGGTGTCGCCAAGTTCCATCTCTGGAATTGCAGCCTGATAGAGAAAGCGATCTGATAATTGCATCTCCAGTTCCTGGTAATTAACGTTGTCGGTGCTGTAAAACAGGCTTACATCAGGGTTGCCCTGCATAACGGAAACCCTGGCTTCCAATGGGTATGGTCCGGTCATTTCGGTATTGGGAAGTTTTGTAAGATACAAGATGTCAGGGATGGTTGTTTCATCGGAATATCCAATTATCCTGATATCATCAATAAACCAACCCTCTGCCTGGTTCTGATGGTTGGAGGCCATGTAAAACCTGATAAGGATCTCTTCATCCAAATAGGATAACAGGGAAGCCTTTTCCTCAACCCACATAATATCGCGAAATCCGTTATAAACAGGTTCTCCTGCCGTTTGAAGACCCGAGCCTCCGGCACCATCGGTTGAATACGCGCCGGGCAGAGGCTCCCAGCTTTGTCCATGGTCTGTAGAAATCTGCAATTGGGCCAGGTCAATGTCTTTTTCGAGATGATAACGTGTTCTGAATGTTAGAAAAGCATTGTTCATGTTTGTTAAATCGACAGGCTCCGACAAAGTCATTGATGCCTCCATGTTTGGCTGATAATAACTATAAGGACTGTCATTAAAGACGAATTGTCCGTCAGGAACCTTCTCATCGGTCACACCCCAGGTGCCATCAACCTCCCACTGTTCCATTCCATCCCGGGCATCATCAAGAAGCAATAGCAGCGGCATTCCAAAGATAACCTCGTATGGTTCTGAAATGGTTGAGCCTTCCGGGCATGTAAACAGCATGGTCATGGTAACAGAATGTCCTGAGGGCATGTCTTCTGAAAGGCTTATGCCGAAGCTTACTTCTTCTGTGGTTAGAGCGGCAATGTCTGTTACAACAGTATTCGCGTCAATACTCACAAATTCATCATTACACGAAAGTGTCACGCTTATGGATTCCGCATCAACCATATATCCTTTGTTTCTTACTGAAAAGATCAATTCTACGTTCTCGCCTGCTTCGGCTTCCATATTGCCATCTCCTCCTTCGGTGTCATCAAATCTGTGACCATCAGGTTTTAAATATGCACCGGCTGCCATCACCATATATTGCTGCATGTAAAGATTATCTTCAGCAAGCGGTATGATTCTGTTTGATGATGGCCAGAAGAAGTCAAATAAATTTCCGACTTCAGGGGTAAATGAGATTATCTTGTTTTTTACTTCCTGTTCTCCGTACATCCAGGTATCCTGGTCGCCATTCGCTGTGTAATTAACTGTTTGCAAAGTGTTTCCAAAAATATAGCCATTATCTTTGGTCATATCGTGCATGTATTCCATAAAAATACCCATATCCGGAAACAGCGTCCCGTCAGGCTCGGTAGGATAGACCAACAAATTGCTAAATGAATGAAAGTTCAATGCTGTGCGGAAGTTTTTGTCAATGCAGAAGTCTCTGATTGCCTGCGTTTCTGATTCAGAAAAGGCATGTGTACCTCTGTATGTGGGATGGCCGGGGTGACCACTCGAACCTGAGTTATTGAACCCCCATCCGTAACCATAGTTGCGGTTCAGGTCAACACCGTCATAATATTGCTCAAATTCACCATTCTCGTTATTATCACGCATGTTTTTTCGCCATAATCCACCGCCATTGGGTGCTATGGTTTCATTGTAAATATATCCGTCAATATTAACTACAGGTACAAACCATATCTCGCGATTGTCAACCATATAAGTGGCCAGCAGATCATCGCCGTAGTTTTCCAAAAGCCACTGTGTAAAATAGAGCGGAGCAATAAAAGACATGGGTTCATTCGAATGGTGCATCCCGGTGATGATTGCGCGAGGCAAGTCTTCGCCATCATCCGGTCCGGAAGAAATTTTGTAAGCCAGGATGTCACGCTCCAGATAGGTTTGCCCGATCACAATGGGTTCAGACATGATGTTGGGGTATTCACCATGCAGTGAATCAATAAAAGCAACGAATTCGTCATAATTAAAAAAGCCTCCAAGACTGCCCTGTCCGATCTGTAGTGACGTTTCATCCGGTTTAATGAGCCTTGTCTGAAGATAAGCCGAGAGATCTTCATGAATAAACTGATATGAATACCCATAGTTGTTCAGACGATCTAACTCGTGTTCCATTGCAACTATTGTGACCCGGGTATTATCTGCGGACACAAACCTGACATCAAAACCATGTAAAAACAGATCCCCCAATTCAGCTTTATGTTCAAGTTGTATCTCTATAAGGCTGAATACAGGGTGCACGGGACTCTCGTTTTGATTTTGCTGAGCAAATGAAGTAGTTGCTGAAACCCAGAATGCGATAAGAAAAGCAATTCGTAATTGTAGTAAAAATGCTTGTTTCATGATTGACAAATTTAATTCATAATATATGGTACTAAGCTTCATGTATCTAAATTCATGCCAATTTCAGCAAGCAGCCAATATTCAAAATGTTGTAGCCGTGCGTGATTTTTTTAATAGATGAATGGGTGTTCGATTCTACACACGCACTGTCCGTTACCGAACGGCCGTCTGATTATGATGACTTTATATGCATGTTAAACATTTTTTTAATTATTGTTATCTTTGTTTATAAACGATTATTTAAAAAACAAATCAGAAAGAAACAGAATTATGAAAAAACATACCATGCTTACTTCTTTAATGGCTTTACAGCTGTCAATATTCCTTTTTCTTGCAATACTGCTGAAGCCTGTGATTCTTTTTGGTGCAGACACGGTTATGGATATTGGGAGGGATGCCATGATTGTTCCATATTTTCAGGATTTTAATGATGTATCTGTCCCTGATCTGCCATCAGGCTGGCATAAAATCGTGTACAACCCTGATTATGCGCAGGCAACGGTGGGTACTTCCTCATCCTTTGCACCGAAGTCACCGCCAAATCATGTAAGGCTGTTATCAAATAATTCAGCGGATCAGGAGGTTTTACTCATCACTCCGGAAGCAACAGATTTTAACAATAAGCGCATTCGCTTTCATGCAAAATGTAACCTTTCAAGTAATGTGCCCGATCTGATTATTGGAACGCTCACAGACCCATCAGATGCAGGAACCTTTGCTCCGTTTGATACCCTTTTCGGTTCAGATGATATAACCAACAATTATCAGCAATTTATCATCGAATTAAATTCGCTTGATAAGGACAACACGCATCTGGCATTTAAACATGGAGGTACGCCATCCACAGGGAATCGGAATATATTCATTGATAATTTTGCTTTCGAGGAGATCCCTTCAGGTCCTGTTTTAATGGTGATGCCCTTAAGCTGGGACTTTGGAGCTGTTATTCCGGGAAATATCAGCAACGCAAGGGAATTTATTATCCAAAATACAGGGATTGGTACTTTAACGGTCAGTCCGGATGATATCAGCATTACAGGTTCTGATGCAGATCGTTTCTCACTGGTAAACATAACGGAAACAGTTTATTTGGAAGCGTTTGAAACGACTGTTGTCAGTGTTGCCTTTTCACCTTTGAATGTTGGATATAAGGAAGCGACACTGGAGGTGAATGACTTTAATGTGCCTCTGACCGGTGAAGGTTTTGACCCGGTTATTGTTGTAGTCCCTCATGTAGAGGATTTTTCGGGTGCCGCACCGCCGGAACTTGCCATCGGATGGTCTAAAATTGTCCAGACAAGCTCCACAGGTGGTATCGAAACGATTGCTTCAGGAGGACCCAATACCCCTCCTAACCATGTGAGGTTTCAAAACATGATCGATGGCAATGCGTATTTGTTGCTGATAACACCTGAAATTGACCTGGATCTGAGCACGCTTCGTGTCCGGTTTTATTCAAGGGCTTTATCCGGTGATGGAAATGCAATCGAAGTCGGAACAATAAGCGATCCTTCAAATTTTACCACCTTTACATCTTTACAAACATTTGATGTCAGCACAACATATCAGGAATTCACTTATTCTTTTGCTGATTATGCCGGAGATGATAGTTATATAGCATTTAAAGCCTCTTTTCCGGCTATTATCCGGTCATTATATTTTGATGATTTTGTTTTGGAGGAGATTCCTGCAATACCGATTCTGGATGTTTCCCCCGTTAGTCATGATTTTGGACAGATCCAGATTGGGACAGATTCTGATGAACAGGATTTTACAATTTCAAATCAGGGTGAAGGCCTTTTGGTCCTCGGCCCTGATGATATCAGCATTACCGGCAGTGATCATGACCACTTCGTCCTTGACAATCTCTCGGAAACAGTCGAGCTGGCAGGAGGAGAAAGTGTGGTCGTCAATGTGGTCTTCGCCCCTGTTACTGAAGGGGTGAAAACTTCACAACTTGATGTGGACGGCTTTGTGGTCGATCTTCAGGGTGAAGGCGTGGATGCCACCATTACTGAATTCCCGTGGATCGAAGATTTTGCCGGTATTCCTTCAGGAACAGTTCCATTTGGCTGGATCAGGGATGATACCAACTGGAGGGTTTCCAACACCGATGGAGCAGGCGGAGAGGCGCCTGAACTTAGGTTCATGTGGAGTCCTGTTGTGGATGGGATTTCCTATCTGAGAACACCTTTAATCAACACTTCAGGCTACAGTGAAATGCTGTTTTCATTCAGGCATTATGTGAATAACTTTGCTGAACCCGGCCCATATACGCTCAGACTGATAAGCATTGTGGCAGATCAGGAACATTTGATCTATGAGTGGGTTGACCCATCAAATATTCCCGCAGAAGAATACTGGGTCGTGATTGCGGAAGACCACGGCATCGGCTCCGATGATTTGCGTTTGGCTTTTGTTTTTGACGGCAACAGCACAGGCATCAGGGACTGGCACATTGATGATGTGGCCCTTGAAGAAGTACCGGTATTCTACCAGGTAAGCTTTTTCGTGGGAGAGGATGCCCCGGATCAGCCACCCGTTGATGAAGTAACCATAGTTATTGACACGTATGTAGAAGATCTGTTTACCGATTCGGATGGGCTTGCTCATATTGACCTGCCTGATGGAACTTATAATGCTTCCATCAATAAAACCGGTTATGAGCCGATAGAGGTCAGTTTTACCGTTGATGGTGCGGATAAGGATATCACAGTATTGTTGCAAGATT
>SKSI01000098.1 GCA_007123065.1 Bacteroidales bacterium | reverse complement strand
GTTTCACTCTTTTCAACTATCTTTGCAATCCAATACAAAATCGTTGACAGATGACCAGAGATAACATAATCGGTTTATTGCTAATCGCTGCAGTCCTTATAGGATATAGTATTTGGATGGCCCCCTCAGAAGATGAGCGCCTCGAAGCACAACGACATCGCGACAGCATCGCTGAAGTACAACGTCAGGAACAGGCTGAAGCAGCTGCTTTGCGCGAAAGGCAGGCGGCACAGCAGGATATTGAAGCTGATTTACAAGAAGATGCCATTGATACTGAAACGCTTGACGGAGATGACCTTCAGGCCCGGCGCCGCAAAGAGCAAATGGGGTTTTTCTCCGATGCAGCTGCAGGAGCAGAAAAAATTTATGTACTGGAAAGTGATTTACTAAAATTAAGTGTCAGCACCCGCGGTGGTGTCCTTTATGCTGCCGGGCTCACCAACTACAAAACCTATGACTACCAGGAACTTATTCTCTTTTCAGGTGATGATCAGCATTTTACCTTTAACTTCTTCTCCGGCAACAGAAACATCTCCACGGAAGACCTCTATTTTGTCCCTTATCTGAACAACAGGCCATACGAAGGAGGTGATGTAATCACACAACAGGGTGATACACCACTAAACTTCTCAATGCGGGCATACAGCGACTTTCACACGGCGGAACAGCCCAGTTATATTGAGTTTGCCTACAACATAAAACCCAACCAATATATGATTGACTTTGATGTCAATTTTGTTGGTACACGGGATGCTGTGGCCTCAAACACCACGCTAATCAACCTTGACTGGAAGCAACAACTTCGCAGACTGGAAAAAAACCGGCAAAACGAACAGAACAATACCACTGTTTATTATAAATATTCCAGTGATGATGTTTCACGCATACGTCCGACCAGAGATGGCAGTGAACGGCTTACCACAAGGGTAGAATGGATATCATTTAAACAGCAGTTCTTTTCTTCAACACTAATCGCTCCTGAAGGTTTTGCCAATGCGAACATTGCCAGTGAGACCCTGCCGGAAGAGGATGAGGATTACCTGAAGGAATTGACAGCATCTATCAATCTTGCATTTGACGGAAGAAGCAACAACAATAGCCTTGCCCTGCAATGGTACCTCGGCCCAAACAGCTACCGTACACTTGCCTCCCACGAGCTGGATCTTGAACGTCAGATCCCGCTGGGATGGGGGTTTTTCCTGATGTCGTGGATCAACCGTTTTGCCGTTATTCCAATTTTTAACTATCTGGGTGGATTTGATCTGAATTACGGTATCATTATTTTGATCCTGACCATTCTGCTGAAAATCGTTCTGCTGCCTATTGCCTACAAAACGTATGTTTCGCAGGCCAAAATGCGCGTATTGAAGCCAGACATTGAAGAGCTCGGCAAGAAGTTCCCGAAGAAAGAAGACGCAATGAAGAAGCAGCAGGCCACCATGGGGCTTTATAAAAAAGCCGGTGTCAACCCCATGTCGGGTTGCATTCCTATGCTCCTTCAGCTACCAATATTGCTGGCATTATTCCGCTTTTTCCCCGCTTCCATTGAGCTCCGTCAGGAAGGTTTCTTATGGGCCGATGACCTGTCTTCTTATGACTCAATCATGGATCTGCCATTCACAATCCCGTTTTATGGCGACCACGTGAGTCTGTTTACCCTGCTAATGGCTGCCTCAATGGTACTATACACCCATATGAACTCGCAAATGATGAGTTCAAGTACACAGATGCCCGGCATGAAAACAATGATGTATATGATGCCGGTGATGCTGCTCGGGATCTTCAACAGTTTTGCATCGGGTCTTAGCTATTATTACTTCCTGGCCAATGTAATCACTTTCGGACAAATGTTCATCTTCAAAAACATGATCGATGAAGATGCTTTGCGTGCCAAAATTGAAGAAAACAAGAAAAAACCGGTCAGGAAATCCAAATGGCAGAAAAAGATGGAAGAACTGTCAAAACAACAAGAAGCACAGAAAAAACGCAAGAAAAAATAAGCCGGTAAACTCATCCCACCGGTAAAGAACAGCATATTCAGCCACAAACCACTTACCAGATGGAGGGCTTGCAAAATATCAGTCCGGCAGACGGGCGCTACCAAAAGATCACAACACCTTTGAGGGCATATTTCTCAGAAGAGGCACTGATCAGATACCGCATATTTGTGGAAATCGAATATTTCATCGCTCTCTGTCGCATACCTTTGCCCCAGCTGAAAGCTGTCGGAGACCAGGATATCGCATTGATCCGTCATATTGCTGAATCCTTTTCTGCCAAAGATGCTGTTTTGGTAAAAGAAATTGAACAAACCACAAACCACGACATCAAAGCGGTTGAATATTTCATCAAAGAGCGCTTTGAAAAAGCCGGTTTTGGCAGATACAAGGAATTTGTCCATTTCGGTCTCACTTCTCAGGATATCAACAACACGGCACTACCCCTTTCCTTAATGCATGGACTGCAGAAGGTCGTCTTACCGGCTTTGTCAGATCTGAAAAACAAGCTCGGGGAGCTCGCCGGGAAATGGATCCAACAGCCGATGCTCGCCCACACCCACGGGCAACCGGCTTCCCCAACCACCCTGGGAAAAGAGGTTCTCGTCTTTTTTGACCGCCTGCAAAACCAGCTCAACGATTTGAATGACCTTCCCTACCCTGCCAAGTTCGGCGGCGCTACAGGGAACTTCAATGCACATCACATCGCCTGTCCTGAAGTTGACTGGATCTGTTTTGCTGATGACTTTGTTGCAGGATTGGGGCTCAAAAGATCAAAAGTGACCACGCAAATTGACCATTACGACAGGCTGGCTGCAATTTTTGACAACCTGAAAAGAATTTGCAGCATCATTATCGATCTGGATCGTGATTTCTGGACTTATATATCAATGAACTACTTCACACAAAAAATAAAATCAGGAGAAGTAGGGTCTTCCGCGATGCCCCATAAGGTGAACCCAATAGACTTTGAAAACGCAGAAGGAAATGCCGGCATCGCCATAGCACTTTTTGAACACCTGGCAACCAAACTGCCCGTTAGTCGCATGCAAAGAGACCTGACAGACTCAACCGTTTCCAGAAGTATTGGCATGGCTGTTGCACACCTGCTTATCGCGATCAAGAGCACCAACAGGGGCCTGACTAAAATCGCAATCAACCAGAAAAAAATAGAACACGACCTGGAAGATAACTATGCTGTAGTTGCTGAAGCGATACAAACTGTGCTGCGAACACTGAATTATCCCAACCCTTATGAGACATTAAAGGAGCTGACCAGGAAAAATAAAAAAATCACCAAAAAAGAAGTGGACAGCTTCATTGAAGGATTGGATATTGCACATTCAGAAAAATTAAAACTAAAAAACATCACCCCGTTTAATTACACAGGAATAATCCCGGATACGGATGCAAAGCTATAAGAAAATCCTCCGATACATTTGGCCCTATTGGACAAGGATTACACTGAATATCGTGTTCAACTTCCTGTCGGTGATTTTTTCACTGTTCAGCCTTACCATGGTGATCCCATTTCTCAGTATTCTTTTTCAAACACAAAAGGAAACCTATGAGCTGATGTCGATGAGGCTTGACTTTGACGTGGTGATCAACAATTTTTATTATTACCTCCACCTGTTGATTGAACGGCACAGCGAAATGGCTGCCCTGATCTTTATCAGTGTGCTGGTAATCACCACAAGCCTTTTTAAGAACGCATTTAAGTACCTGGCCTTGTATCATCTGGCTCCGGTCAGAAACGGTGTGGTGAAGGACATCCGCAATGATGTTTATAAAAAAACGATTGACCTTCCCCTTGCCTATTTTTCGCAGGGCAGAAAAGGTGACCTGATCAGCAGGATGACCAATGATGTTTACCAGATTGAGATCAGTGTTATCAGCTCGATGGCGATGATATTTCGTGATCCGATGACCATATTGGTATATATTGGATGGCTGCTGGTCATCAGTCCGCAACTGACTCTTTTTGTCCTGGTGCTGCTACCCATCGCCGGGTTTATAATCGGACGGATTGCCCGGTCCTTAAAGCCTACTGCACTGAGAAGCCAAAGCAAACTTGGTGTCATTCTTTCGGTAATGGAAGAAACGTTAACCGGATTGCGTGTAATCAAAGCCTTTAATGCTGAAGAAAAAATGCGCGGCCGTTTTCTCAGCCTGAATAATTTCTACACCAGAATTATGAACAAGCTTTACAGGCGTCAGGATATGGCTTCGCCTGTCAGCGAATTTCTGGGAACAACCGTGTTCATCACAATCATGTTTTTTGGAGGTTCCATGGTATTGACGGGAGGCTCAAGTTTATCGCCGGAGATATTTATCGGATACCTCGCCGTTTTTTCTCAGATCATCCAACCATCGAAGAACTTTTCAAAAGCGTGGTATAACATCCAAAAAGGGATGGCTTCGGCAGAAAGAATTGACAATGTGCTAACTGCCGATGTATCTATCCGGGATTCAAAAGATGCTGTTTCAAAGCATGATTTTTCTTCCGATATCAGCTTCCACAATGTTTCTTTCCGTTATGAAGAAACGCCCGTGCTAAAAAACATTGACCTCAAAATAAACAAAGGGCAGAAGATCGCCCTTGTTGGCCAGTCGGGTGCCGGAAAATCAACCCTCGTCGACCTGATTCCACGCTTCTACGATATTGATGATGGTTTCATTTCCATTGACGGCATACCTCTGAAGGACATCAGGATCAAAGACCTCCGTGCGCTGATGGGGAATGTCAACCAGGATCCGATTCTGTTTAATGACACTTTTCATAACAACATCGCTTTTGGTATGACTGATGCTACCGATGAAGAGGTTATAAATGCAGCAAAAATCGCCAATGCGCATGAATTCATATCCCAGACGCCACTTGGCTATTTTACAAACATCGGAGATCAGGGCAGCAAGCTTTCAGGTGGCCAGCGCCAGCGTATCAGCATTGCCCGCGCCATCCTGAGAAATCCGCCCATCCTGATCCTTGACGAAGCCACCTCCTCCCTCGATACCGAATCAGAAAAATGGGTTCAGGAAGCACTAATGAATGTGATGCAGAATCGCACCTCCATCGTTATTGCACACCGGCTATCCACCATTATCAATGCCGACCTGATCTGTGTGATGCACGAGGGAAAAATTGCGGAAACCGGCTCCCACAGTGAGCTGCTCAGGAAAAACGGTATCTACAAAAAGCTGCACAGCCTGCAGATGTTCTCTTAGTGCTTCCATATTGAAGTATAGAATAATTTGTATCTTTGCAGGAACTTTATAATAAATCATTACAAGAACATAAAATGCGTTACTTTTTCCTGCTTTCCTGTTTTTTAATCGCCAATCTTTTTATTCAGTTTCAAATTCAAGCTCAGGATCATCTGCCAAAATGGATGACAGATGAAGAAAAGGCCATTTACCATGAATACCTTGAGAATCTGGGTACGGCCAAAGATGCAAAAGCACCCGACAGTCCGCCACGCACTCCCGGGGAATATGAAGAAGCAATGGGTGTCATTGTCACCTGGGCAGCATACAGCCACGAGCTCAGAGAAATTGTTAAATATGCATCAAATACTGTATGGGTTTACATCATTACTGATAACGTGGGAGGTGTCCAAAACTTTTTAATCAACGGAGGTGTTTCACTCGACAACATCATATTTGTCCAGGCACCATTTAATTCTGTCTGGGTTAGAGATTACGGCCCGCAAAGTGTGTATCTTGACGATGGTGACGAACTGGCATTTGTTGACTGGAGTTACAACAGACCACGACCGCAGGACAACCAGGTGCCTCAGTTTATGGCAGGATTTCTGGGATTACCGATCTATGAAATGGCTTATCAATCTACACTGGTAACTGCAACAGGAGGAAACTTCATGGCTGATGGTCACGGTAAAGGCTTTTCATCCAAACTGATCCTTTCGGAAAACTCCGGACTCACAGAAGCACAAATAGATCAGGTCTTTTATGAATATAAAGGTATTGAGACGTACATCAAAATGGACGAGCTTCCCTATGATAATATCTCACACCTTGATATGCACATGAAACTGCTTGATGATGAAACATTGCTGGTGGGTGAATTCCCTCAGGGTGTTTCTGACGGGCCATACATCGAGGCAAACCTGAATTACCTTCTCAGCAATTATTCCACGCCGTATGGACGTCCGTACAATGTGGTCAGAATACCCATGGCCCCCAGTCCAACAGGAAACTATCCACCCAACGCGCATTACAGAACCTACACAAACTCTGTGATACTGAACAATGTGGTATTGGTGCCCACATACGGTTCCTATGTCGATAGCGACGCCCTTTCCATTTATGAAGCTGCCATGCCGGGTTATGAAATTGTAGGCATCAATATGAGCAATGTAATCCCTGCAAGTGGTGCCATCCACTGCATTACCAGGGAAATTGCCGCCACAGACCCCATATTTATTGCTCATCCGGCCATCAGGCCTGAAGACATATCTGTTGGTAATCAAGAAATCAAAGCCTACATTCAGAATGAAGCCGGTATTGACCAGGCACAGGTTTTCTGGACGACCGATCCTGATGCAGGATTCAACAGTCTGGATATGGTACTGGAAAATGACACATTCTACACACACATTCCGGCGCAAGCCTGCAATACGGAAGTACATTACTACATAAGCGCCACCAACAACCATGGCAAAACAATCAAAAGACCATTTGTTGCTCCTGAAGGTTACTATAGCTATGCTGCTGAGGGGGGTGTCATTGGTTTCAACGCAGATAAAACATCGGTAGAGGTTGGCGAAACTGTGACTTTTGAACTGGAATACTGCAACGACCCCGGCGATGTGACCTGGAGCTTTGGCCAGGATGCAGAGCCTGCTGAGGCAAGCGGCACCGGGCCCCACAATGTGATTTACAATGCTTTTGGCGGTAAGGATGTATCAGTAAGCTTTGAGGGGGGTTCCATCAACAAGGAAAACTTTATTCTCGTCAATGAAGAAGGATCTTATCTTTTGATCATCAATACAGAAGGAGGAGGCACAACGGATCCGGAACCGGATTCCTATCTGTATGATTACAACGCTGAAGTTATGATAACAGCAATTGATTCAGACAGCTGGACACACGCATACTGGCTCGTAAATGGTGAAGAAAACCACGCTGCATCAACCATCGTGCTGAATCTGGAAGAGAATACCATCCTTACAGCAGTATTTGATGACATAAGCAGTATTCAGGAAGTCCAACAGTCAATCCGTTACCAGGTATATCCAAACCCGGTCCGTGATGTGTTTTCTGTATCCATTGAACCACAGCCAAATGGTATTGAGTTAATGATCATAGATATGCACGGCAGGCAAATTGAACACAGAAACATTCCGGCTTCCGGATCTGAAATACTGGAAACCTTTGATACAACAAACC
>SKSI01000158.1 GCA_007123065.1 Bacteroidales bacterium | reverse complement strand
GTGCAATACGACTTTTGACCGTATCTGCCAGCATCATCAGCCTTTCAAGATCTGCTCCGCTGATCTCCAGGTTGATGGGACGTCCGGATGGGGGTCCGGCCATGTTCTTTTCAATCCTGAATTCAATACCTGCATATTGCCCAACCAGGGCATCGCTGATTTTGGCCATTATGTCTGCCGTATTGATGCCACCGCGATCTCTGAATTCCTCAAATGTGACAGTAATAAGTCCTCTGTGAGGTGTCTCTCCTGCATTATTCTCCATTTCGCCAACGGCACCACGACCTACTACAGTTAAAACCGATTTGACGATGTGCCTGTAGGGTTGAATGACCTGTTCCACTTTCTTTTCTACATCACCCATCCGGCGGTCGGTTTCATTTATATCTGTGCCTACAGGCAACTCGGCAAGAATATTAATGAACTGCGGTTCGTTGTCAGGGAAAAACAATACATTCGGACTTCTTATACCCAAAACAGTTATCGCAACAATAAGAAAAACGGCTGTTCCGGTAACAAACAAATAAGGGTTGCGGCCACGCAATGCGAAATGTAATGTTTTTTTGTACAGTCTTTCCTGGAAAGGCAATACTTTATCTCTAAAAATTCCTGCAAGACGGTTCAGGAAAAATTGCCCGAAAGCAAACAATATGGAGACAATGATAAAAAGGTTTCCTGCAGGAGTGAACCCGCTGACATAAAACAGAACACTTAATGCCAGGAATATTCCGGTAATCAATAATTTCCTCTTTGTTTTACCGGTGCGGGATTTCGTTTTTTCTGTCTTCAGACGTGCTTTTCGAAAAAAGGTGTAAGAAAAGACGGGAATGATGATCAATGCTACAAACAGGGAGGAGGAGAGGACTATGATAAGCGTGATTGGCAGGTATTTCATAAATTCACCCGTGATGCCGGTCCAGAATGCCAAAGGCAGAAAAGCAGATAATGTGGTAGCCGTTGACGTGATGATGGGGATGGCAATTTCGCCGATGGCTCTCTTAGCTGATTCGATCACGGAATATCCCCGTTCAATGAACCGAAAAATGTTATCTACTGCCACAATGGCGTTGTCAACCAGCAAGCCCAATGCGAGGATAAGGGAAAACAACACGATCATGTTGATTTGTAAGTCAATGATGCCGAATATCATGAATGACAGCAACATGGACAAGGGGATGGCAATGCCGACAAATAGTGCGTTTTTCAGACCAAGAAAAAGATACAGGACCAGTACGACCAGAATGACCGCCATGATCACACTGTTTTCAAGATTCGACAGCTGGTTGCGGATCTCTTCAGACTGGTCGTTGGTGATGGTAATTGTCAAATCCTCCGGGATGCGACCATTTTGCCTTGATTCTTCCAGCACCCTGAAGATGTTCTCTGTAGCCGACAGCAGGTTGTCGCCCGAGTTTTTAACGACCTGCAGGGATACCACCGGCTGATCATCCAACCGGGCATAGCTAGTGGCATCGGCGTAAGAATCAATCACTTCTGCTACATCTCTCAGGTAAACAATTTGCTGGTCTTCGTACTTGATGATGATGTCGGCAATTTGCCGGGTGTCGGTGAATTCCCCTATTGTACGAACAAACCACCGGGTGCTGTCAGAAAAACGGAGCGTTCCTCCGGCCATCGAAATATTTTCAGCGCTGATGGCGTTGGAAATATCATCAAAGCTTAATTCATACAACTCCAGCTTTAGCGGATGCACGTTAATCTGTATCTCCCTTTCTTCGATACCTGTTATTTCAACTTTTGATACTTCCGAAATGTTTTCAATCTCTTCCTGCAGGATATCTGCAAAGCGTTTTAACTCATTGATGCTGAATTCACCGGAAAGGTTGATGTTGATGATGGGGAACTCCGAGAAGTCGATATCAAAAACCATCGGGTCGGAGGGAAGGTCTCCGGGTAAATCACCCTTTACCCTGTCAACCGCATCTTTTACATCTTGAAGTGCATCCTTGATGTTGACGCCTGTTTCAAACTCCACGAATATATCGGAGTTGTCCTGGGAAGAGGTTGAGCGAAGTTCGCGGATGCCGGTTATGGTATGAATTTCATTTTCCAGGGGTCTGGTAACAAGGTTCTCCATATCTGCCGGTGCATTGCCCGGATAAATAGTTTTTACCAATACCGTAGGAATCTCAACTTCCGGGAAGAGCTCTTTGGGCAATGTACGATAGGAGAGTGTGCCAAAAAGGGCAATAATGAATGTCAATAAAAATATTGTATTCTTGTTCCTGAGTGCAATGGTTGTGGGCTTAAACTCCCTGAAAACCTTGTTGTTATTCATTTTTGTCGTTTTTCCCGGTGCTTATTCCTCTGAGATTCTTAATACATCACCTTCTGACAAGCGGTTGTGCCCCCTTTTGATCAGTAAATCGCCTTTGCTTAAACCGGCACTGATCTGCGTTTTTCCTTCAGCATCCGGGCCCCGTTCCAGGTAGCTTTTATTTGCAACCGGCAAACCATTGCGTTCAGCAACAGTAAAAACAAAGTGTCCTTGTGTGTCATAATTGATGAGTATGGTAGGAATTGCAATCGTATTTTCAATATAATGGCTTTTAATGCTGATGTCAGCCATCATATTTGGCTTAAACCTGTGTTCGGGGTTTTTGATCCTGAGCTGCATCCTGAATGTGCGGTTTTCGGGATTGATGACGTGACCGACCCTATAGACAGGGACCTCCTCCTCATAATCGGGCCACGCCGGGAATCGAAGCCGGACCGCTTCACCTTTTGTTACATAGGAGAGATATGCCTCTGACACTTCTGCATTGATATAAAGGTCGTCAAGGTTAACGACTTCCATCACCGGCGTGCCCGGCATCACCAATTCTCCCCGTTTTACAAAAGTCTCATCAACGAATCCGTCAATTGGTGACCGCATCTCAGACATATCTTTTTGTGATTCAATGGTCTGAAGACGCTTGCGCAGACTTTCTGCATTGTTTTTCGCTTCAATATACTGAATTTCACTGCCAATCTCCTGCGACCACAACCGCTTTTGTCGCTCGTAAATCGTTTCGGCAAGCTCCAGGCTGGTTTTTATCTCGTCAATGTTTCTTTTCATGACTTGTGTTGACAGCCTTGCAAGAACTTGTCCTTTAAACACGGGGTCTCCCTTCTGAACAAATATTTCTGTCAACTGGCCGGATGCTTCAGGACTGATTATCGCAGTATTAATCGCTTCTACCGTGCCACTTACCCTGAAACGGTTTTCAAAAATATCAAAGGCTATTTCATGGACACTTACAGGTATCCTGTTACGTATTGCATCTTCTTCGCCCATTTCTATAAGTTGGCGCTCCAGATTGTTGGCCTTTACAGTCAGCTCGTTGATCTGATTTCTGTATTCACTGATCTGCTCCCGGATGGCTCCGGCAGAGCCTTCTTGTTCTGTTTCCCTGTTGCATCCGGTCGGGATGAAGACAATTAACAGAATGGCGGCAAGGAGGCTGTTCCTATTTGGAATTGGATTCATAATTCTTTTTTTATCGTCCCTGTGCTTTGTCAAGTTTGTTTTTTGCGTTCAGCAATGCAAACATAGCATTGTGATAGTTTATATGGCTGTTGAGTAATTGTTCATTGGCCTGTGTCAGTTCCAGACTCGTGGCCATTCCTTCGCGGAACATAACGGTTGTGCGATCAAAAATTCGTTGCGCCAGAAGGAGGCTCTCCTGTTCATTTGTATATTGTTCCATCGTGCTCTCAAGTTCGGCAATTGCCTCATTCATTTGCAAAACAAGGCTTCTTCCTATCTGATTCTTTAAGATTTCAGCCTTTTCGAGCTCAATACGTGCCTGTTGAACCTGCGCTGACCGCATTCCGCTTGAAAAGATGGGAACATTCAGGTTCACGGTAAAAAATGTAGCCGGAAACCATGATTTGCCGCTGTCAAAAAAGTTAAAACCATCTCGCATGGCCACTTCCTGCCTGATAAATGATGCAGATAGCCGCGGCAGATATGCTGTTTGCTCCCTGCGCAATACCATCAGGCTCATTACTTTTTGAGAATCCGCCAGTCTGTAATCAATATGTTGCTCAAGTTCAAGCGTATAGTCTTCAGAAAGCCCGGAGAGCAGGTTCTCAAAAAGCTGATCAAGATCATCTGTAAGCTCGATTTGGGTCTCAAGATCGATCCCCGCCTGAAACTTCAGCAGGTTTTTTGTTAAAAGCTTTTGCCGCTCCAGATCCGTGACGCGTTGTTTCATCCGGGATGCAGTCAGCCGAAGCTGATCCACATTGATGGGGTCGGTAAACCCTTCTTCAAGCAACTTTTGTGTTTCATATAGCATCTGTTCGATATTGTTCAAATTGTTGCTGACGCTTTGAAGGTTCTCAGTAACAAGCTGTACCAAAAAGTAGGTTTCGCGGATCAAATTACGAACCTCTAGCTCCGACCGTTGAAGGTTTTTATCTGCCAGCTCTCTGTAAATTTTTGCGGCTCTCAGACCGACGATATACTGGCCGTCAAATACGAGCTGCTCAACCGAAGCAGTTGCCGTCATGTTATGTTGGGTGCCAAATTGTATTTCGGCAAATTCTCCCGGTTCGCCTCCAAGGAATTCGGCAGGGATAAGGGATGTCGGGATATCGAGGTAATAGTTGTATCCGAGAGAAGCGTTAACCTGGGGCAGGCCAATGGCAGTGGTTTCGCGTATCTGCTTTTCTGCAACCCTTACATCTGCGCGTGCAGTCTTTATTTCAGCATTGTGATTTAGCGCGTGTTGTTTGACGTCGTCAAGGCTTAATAACAGTGGATCCCTGGCATGTGCAGGATTGCTGCCTGAAAGCAGCACGAAAAAAAGCAAAATGAACCCTTTGGTTTGGTTCAGGTGATCTCTGGTTTTGCTCATTTTAATAATAATGATTATGGCATTATCATGGTTGAAATGTTGTAACAATAACCAATGCACAGGTACATTTGTTTAAAAATCTTGTAAAAAAGTGTAACAATTAAACAAAGAGGATACGGAAGTTTACCTGCTTCCGAAAATTGCACTGCCTATTCGCACCAGTGTGCTCCCTTCTTCAATGCCAACCAGGTAGTCGTCAGACATTCCCATTGAAATCTGACTGAAAGATTCCTGATTGATAAAATACTTGTTTTTTATTTGATCAAAATAGTTCTTAAGTGCGCGAAATTCTTCCCTTACCTGCTGGTGGTTTTCCGTAAAGGTTGCCATACCCATGAGTCCGTGTATGGATACGTGCTCCATGTTTGTATATGCTTCACTTTCAAGCAGCTCACAACATTCCTCATAAGAAAGGCCAAACTTACTGCTTTCTCTGGCGATATGAATTTGCAGCAGGCAGGGTATTACGCGGTTGTTTTTGCGTCCCTCTTTGTTGATCACTTTTAAAAGCTTCAGGCTGTCGACCGAATGGATCAGCGCAACAAAAGGAGCAATAAATTTTACTTTGTTGGATTGAAGATGCCCAACCATATGCCATTGGATATCTTTGGGAAGGATTTCATATTTAGGCAAAAGCTCCTGGGCTTTGCTTTCACCAAATATTTTATGACCGGCAACATAAGCCTTCATGATGATCTCCGGAGCGTGTGTTTTACTCACAGCAACAAGTTTTACCGAATCTGGTAACTCCGTTTTAATGTTATGTAAATTGTCTTCAATAGCCATAGTTAAATCTTTCTGGTAGTCCATGCAAAAATATACATTCATATCCAATTTCGGACATCACCGGTTTGATAAAAATAATTAATCGAATAAAAAAGCATAATAATTATCTTTGCAGGATGCAAGAAATGATATTGGTTCTGGATTTTGGTTCACAATACACGCAGCTTATTGCGCGTCGTGTGCGTGAACTCAACGTGTATTGTGAGATACACCCTTATTTTTATGTGCCGGAAAAGCAACAGCATATCAAAGGGATTATATTGTCCGGCAGTCCTTTCAGTGTTCGGGCTCCTGGGGCTCCAAAGCCGGATCTGAGCTGGATTAAATCCAAACCGGTTCTCGGTTTGTGTTACGGGGCACAACTGCTTACGATGGTTGAAGGGGGAGAGGTGGAGCGCTCTTCTTCGCGTGAATACGGCCGGGCACGCCTGTCATACATTGCGGGTGGTGATTCGTTGTTAAATGGCATACAGGAGGGAAGCCAGGTCTGGATGTCGCACGCTGACAGCATTACCAGGCTCCCTGATGATTATTTGCTGCTGGCACGCACAAATGACTTTGGTGTTGCGGCATTTAGGGCCCCGGGAAAGCCGTTATATGGTTTGCAGTTTCACCCTGAAGTATACCATACGACACAGGGTAGCCGGCTGATCAGGAATTTCATTGTGGATATTTGCGGATGTGCCATGGACTGGACGCCGGAATCGTTTATAAGCAGCACGGTTGGGGATCTGAAAAATAAGCTTGGCAATGATAAAGTTGTGCTTGGACTCTCCGGGGGTGTAGATTCCAGTGTGGCAGCTTTTTTGCTGCATCGTGCCATTGGTGAAAATTTACATTGCATTTTTGTTGACAATGGCCTCTTGCGGAAGAATGAGTTTGAAGACGTGCTGATCTCTTATCAGGATATGGGCTTGAATGTCCGTGGCGTCAGGGCTGCCGATCACTTTCTGTCGGCACTGAAAGGCATCTCTGATCCGGAAAAAAAGCGTAAAGCCATAGGACGGGTGTTTATTGAGGTTTTTGAAAGGGAAGCGCATAAAATTCAGGATGTTGTCTGGCTTGCCCAGGGAACCATCTATCCTGATGTGATTGAATCGGTATCCGTCAAAGGTCCTTCAGTAACCATCAAATCGCATCATAATGTGGGCGGACTGCCAGAGATCATGAACTTAAAGGTGGTTGAGCCCTTGAACTCTCTTTTTAAGGATGAGGTAAGACGCGTAGGTAGAAGTCTGAATGTCCCTTCGACGATACTTGAGCGGCACCCTTTCCCGGGTCCCGGACTTGGTATACGTATCCTGGGAGAAGTTACTGCTGAAAAGGTGCGAGCCCTGCAGGAGGTTGATCATTATTTCATTCAGGCATTGAAAGATCACGGCCTTTACAATGATGTGTGGCAGGCAGCGACTATACTGCTTCCTGTGCAGTCGGTAGGAGTCATGGGCGATGAACGTACCTACGAAAATGCCGTGGTACTCAGAGCTGTTGAATCAACCGACGGGATGACCGCTGATTGGGTTCATCTTCCTTATGAATTTCTTGCCAGGGTAAGCAATGATATCATTAATAATGTAAAAGGTGTTAACAGGGTTGTTTATGACATCAGCTCCAAGCCGCCTGCAACAATAGAGTGGGAATAGTTGTGTACATTTGCAATTTTAAAAGAACAAGTTCGTAATCTTATAAACCATTCAGAGATATGGTTCGAATAGCTTTTGTTTTTTCATTTATTGTACTTTTCGCGATACCGGCCGGAAGCCAGGAGCCTG
>SKSI01000180.1 GCA_007123065.1 Bacteroidales bacterium | reverse complement strand
TTGCCTTGTTTTCTAACGCAGCTCCCTCATATGCGGAAGGCTTATACCAAACACTTGACGCTAAACTCTAAACGAATCATCAATTCAACGATTCAACGATTCAACAAATCAACAATTCAACAATTCAACAATTCAACAATTCAACAAATCAACAATTCAACAAATAAAGTACGGGCGAATCGCAATTCGCCCCAACAAATCAACGATTCAACAAATCAACGCTTCAACAATCTACGCCTTAATCAAGAAAAGCTTCTACGATGCGTTCAACGGAAACGTCTTCAGCTTCGGCCTTAAAGTTCCTCACTACACGGTGGCGCAGCACGGAATAGGCAATGGCATTCACGTCCTCAATATCGGGTGCATATTTTCCGTTAAGGGCGGCATGGCATTTGGCACCAACAATCAAATATTGAGATGCTCTGGGACCGGCACCCCAGTGTATGTAATCATTGGCCATCGGGTGTGCCCTTTCGGTATTAGGACGTGTTTTAGCAGCCAGACCTACGGCATACTCCATAACATGGTCTGTTACGGGGACCTTACGAACAAGATCCTGAAAGAAAAGAATTTCCTCACCTTCTAAAACCACATCAAGAGATACAATTTTATTGGATGTGGTATTCTTAACAACCAGCATTTCTTCATCAAAAGAAGGATAGTCGAGATACACATTAAACATAAAACGGTCAAGCTGGGCTTCTGGCAAAGGATAAGTCCCCTCCTGCTCTATTGGGTTCTGTGTAGCCAGAACAAAGAAGGGCTCTTGCAATTTGTAAGTTGATCCGGCAGCTGTTATCGAACGCTCCTGCATAGCCTCAAGCAGTGCCGACTGGGTCTTTGGGGGGGTTCTGTTGATCTCGTCAGCAAGTATAATATTTGCAAACAGCGGGCCTTTGACAAACCGGAAATTCCTGGTCTCATCAAGGATCTCTGTGCCGATAATGTCTGACGGCATCAGATCTGGCGTAAACTGAATACGACTGTATTTTAATCCCAACACCTGGGAAATGGTATTGACCAAAAGTGTTTTTGCCAAACCTGGCACACCAACCATCAAACAGTGCCCTTTACTGAAAATCGATATAAGCAAATTTTTAACCACATCATCCTGACCAACGATCACCTTTCCAATCTCCTGGCGCAGAACATCATACTTTTCTGCAAATGCATTTAATGCTTCAACATCAGAACTATATTTCATAAGATAATATTCGTTAATAACTTAATCAGCGCAACCATTTTACATCAAACTCACAACCTGCATAATCATCATGGATGCGAACATATGTATGCTCCAGCCTTCTTTCCACCCATCGCATAATGGCACGTTCTTTTTTTTCTTGCAAAGCAAGTTTTTGAATAAAGTCGTAATCCTGTTGCAGATTGGCGCGATGGGGTTCAATGCGATCCCTTAGCCATACGATTTTGTAGGCCATCTTACCATCTTCTGTCATTGTTTGGATCGGACGTGAAATTTCACCGACTTCAAGTTGATCGATCAAAAAAAACAGGTTGGGTTCAATTTCGTCACTACGAAACCGGGTTGTTCCTGCAAATGGGTTTACCATCACACCGCCACTTCTGCCGCTTGGGTGGTCGGAATATCTTCGGGCAGCATCTTCGAAGGCAAGGTCTCCACGCATAATTACACGACGAAGGCTATCGAGCTTGCTTCTCGTTTCCGCTTCAACTTCGGGAGAAACTTTGGGTTGAAGCAGAAGGTGACGTGCATTGACTTGCTCGCCCCTTCGCTCAATGAGCTGTATGATATGAAAACCGGAACGGGTTTCCACAATTTCAGAAACTTCGCCCGGACGAAGGTTAAATGCAACGGCCTCAAATTCGGGATGCAGGTCTCCTCTTTGATAAAATCCGAGTTCACCACCCCGCCGTGCAGAACCGGCATCATCAGAATATAGAATAGCGAGGGTGTTAAAGCTTTCTCCATCAAGAATTCGCTGCCGGAATCCTTCCAGCCGATCTTTAACAGCCTGAATCTCGAAATCCTGTATCGCAGGCTCAATCATTATTTTTGACATTGCCATCTCACTTTCAACCATTGGGATCTCATCTTCGGACAGGGATTCAAAAAAAGCCCGCACTTCTGAAGGCGTCACTGACACGTTGCGTGTAATCTGCGATTCCATCATCCTGCTGATAAGCTGTTCTCTGATCGGATCACGAAATTCATCCCGCAGTTCGTCCAGGCTTTTCCCGTAATATTCTTCGAGTCGCTCCCTTGAACCGATCTGCTGGATAAAAAAGCGCAACCGCCGTTCAATCTCCTGTTCTACCTGGGCTTCATTGACAACCACACTATCGATTACAGCCTGGTTAAACAACAATTTCTGGAACATGATATCATCCAGCAATATGCATTCAGGATTTCTTCCAAGTTCTACACCTTGTGCATCAAGCATGCGCTTTTGTTCAATAATATCCGATTTGAGAATTGCACTGTTTCCAATGACTGCCACCACTTTATCGATAACAACCTTTTCCTGCCCCAATCCTGAAAAAGTCAGCAATAGAAGCAGGGGAATCAGAGAAATATGGGATAATAAATTAGATCGTTTCATAATGAATATATTGGTAACGATAAAGTGAACCGGAGTGGCGCTTGTGTTTAAACAAAATCATCGACCCTTGTTAGATAAAGGTTTCTACCCTGTTAGATTCGATGGCCTGATTAAACAATTGCCGCCGCCACTGTTCAATGAACTCTTTTTTCCTTTGATTTAAAACAAAGGTCTTAATTTTTTCTCTTTCAAAAGCCATCGGTGAAATATCACCTTTCAGCTTGTAATCATGTATGTAGAGGAAATAACGAAAATAATCATCGGTTATTTCCGAAAAACTGTTGTTGCGCAAAAAAGTCGGAACATTGTTTACCTGCAGCGGCATATCCTTTATAACATCGCTGAAAAGCAACCAGGTATCCGGACCTATATAATAGGTTGCGGCATGCTGTAAGGCAATCTCTTCAAGCTCTTCCAGTACTTGCGAATCACTGGAGCGGTACATTCTTCTTATCCGGTTTGCTTCACGGCTTGAAATCGGAATTTTGATATACGTAGCATGGATAATTGGTTCTGTTAGCCTGAAAAGGATTTGATTTTCTTCATAGTACGCACCAATCTGCTCCTCCAGAACCAATGTATCCATCTCTTCCCTGATAACCATTGATTCGTAACTATGTGTAATCAGAGCATTTTTATAATCTCTAACCCGTTGTTCCAGACTGACTGCATCAAAATCCAAATGCATGGTAGCATTATGCAGCACAACCTGACTCATCAGCCATCTGTCAACATACTGTTTTACGAAGGCAATGCTGTCAGCAGCTTCACCTCCACCGGGAATGATCCCTGTGATATCTTCGAGGTACAACCTGCTATCGTATGCCTTTGCAAGCAATGTATCATCAGATCGCAAAATAATCCAGTTGCACGAACCGATGAGCAATAAGGTTGACAAAAATAAAACGATCCGGGTTTTCATTTTTTAATTATCAGGCTATTGTTATTATTGGGATTCAAATAATACGGTTATTCTGCATCTATTTCAGGGATAAGCGAGCGGTCCACATAGATATCAAATTTTTCACGAAGTTCAGACACCCACATCTTCTCAAGATGGTTTTGATATTCAGCAATAACGGCTCCACGATTTCCATCAAAATCGTCCCAATTGAATTGTGCGGCATGCTGCTCAAAAAACGCCAATAAAGCATCCTGATCTGAAGTAGCTTTTGACCAAACCTTCTGATCAGTAATTTCGAACAATAAAATCCCATCATGGTACTCCTGCATAATCAAACGGAATTCCGGGTATTTGTTTTCGAGCTGTGCATTCTCAAAAGCAAGTATCTCCTGGTTTACAAAACGGTTGAATACCATGTGAACATAATGTTCAACCTCCATTGCTGTCTGGCGCGCCTGGTTGGCGGCAAGGTATTCTGCAAAATCCTGCTGTGAATGGTATTGTGATGCAAATCGGAACAATTCATTGTCGAGATGAGCTGCCTGTTCCGGATCCCATTGTGCTGCAAAAACCGATTCATCAATAATTTCATAAAATGGTTCAAGCGCTTCGTGGTCGATCTCAAGCTGATATTCCTTTTTAAGCCTGTCGATAACCACTTCCTGTCCCAGTTGGGAACGAATATCACGTTGGATTCTGTTTCTCAGGTCACCATATGCCTCTTCATATGAAGGGGGTGGCGTTCTTTCAATCAGCTTTATAATGTGCCATCCAAAATCAGAGCGTACCGGTTCGGAAATTTCGCCTTCATCCAAGTCGTGAATAGCCTTGACAAATTGGGGGACAATGCGATTGGATGTAAAAGGGGGCATCTTCCCACCGCGAGGCGCGGATTGTCTGTCTTCCGAATACCTGGTCACCATTTCTGAAAAATCGGCACCCTCTGTTATTTCCTGATGGATATCAAAAATCTTTTCTTCCTTTTTCTGCAGCTCCGACTCTTCCATTCCCAGCGGAGTCATTAGCATGATGTGGGCCACCTGTGCCTGTCCCATTGCAGGCAACCGGTCGTGTATTTTAAGGATATGATAACCAAAACTGCTTCTTACCGGCATTGATATTTCACCAACAGGTGTGTTGTATGCTGCAGTTTCAAACGGATACACCATATTAAAGACGCTAAAAAAGGGGAGGTTACCGGCATTGCCCTTGCGCGCAGGCTGCTGTTGGGTAGCTTCCCTGCCTTTGGCTGAAGGATCATCAGAATACTGAACGGCAAGTTCTGAAAAAGACTCACCGGAAAGTGCCCTGTCACGGAGCTCCATCATACGGTTATACACCTCCATGGTGTCAGCAGGTGCAGCGTGCTCGTTGAGCTGCAATAAAATGTGAGACACCCAAACGTCGTACTGAGACCTGTCATAAGCTTCTTCCAGAAGCCGGTCTGTAACTTCATGGTCAACAAGATATTGTTGTGCAAGCTGTGTCCGGTAACCTGCCAGTTCTGATATAAAATCGGGATTGGTATCCAGTCCGGCTTCTTTGGCAGCAAGCACCTTCAGTCGAAAATTGATATACATTTCCAGATACTCTTCGACTGTTTTGGGTTCTGCAACAGGAGACTCTACATTGCTTTTCCTGTAGATATCTTCAAATTCAGACAAACTGACTTCCTGGTCAGCAATCCTGATTAGAACAGGATCATTCAGGTTGTTTTCAGCAACTGACATCCAACTGTTTCCAACTATTAATGTCAACAACAGAAAAATGCATAAAACGTTCTTCTTCATAATAAAACTGTTAATCTGTTTATATTTCTCGAAAGCACTTAAATTTTGAATTTGCATTCTATTCACATCAGCGGCTATAGTTCGGGGCTTCTCTGGTGATGGTCACATCGTGGACATGGCTTTCTCTGTAACCTGCATTGGTGATCCGGATAAAACGGGCCATCTGGAGCTCTGCAATATTTGGAGCACCGCAGTATCCCATTCCTGCACGCAGTCCTCCGGTCATCTGATGGATAACCTCCGACAATGTTCCTTTGTAAGGGACTCTTCCAACAATTCCTTCCGGAACCAGCTTTTTAATATCATCTTCTACATCCTGGAAATAGCGGTCTTTCGACCCTTGCTGCATCGCTTCAACAGAGCCCATTCCCCGGTATGTTTTATACTTCCTTCCTTCATAGATGATGGTTTCTCCGGGCGATTCTTCAACGCCGGCAAACAACGACCCAGCCATCACGGAGGAGGCACCGGCGGCGATTGCCTTAACGATATCACCGGTGTACCGGATTCCGCCATCAGCAATTACGGGGACTCCGGTACCTTCCAGGGCAGCGGACACATCATAAACAGCCGTAAGCTGAGGAACGCCCACCCCTGCAACAATTCGTGTTGTACAAATGCTTCCCGGGCCGATACCTACCTTAATACCATCCACTCCAGCTTTCAAAAGATCTTTGGCTGCAGCAGAAGTAGCAACATTTCCTGCAACCAAATCGAGACCGGGGTGTTTCTTCTTAATCGCCACAATCACTTGTAAGACGCCCTTTGTATGGCCGTGCGCTGTATCCACCACTACGGCATCCACGTCTTCTGCAACAAGTGCATCCACACGATCCATCGTATCGGGTGTGATGCCGACAGCTGCCGCAACACGCAAACGGCCACGTTTATCCTTACAGGCATTGGGCCTTTCTTTTATTTTGATGATGTCGCGATAGGTGATCAGACCAACCAGTCGGTATGCTTCGTCCACCACAGGAAGTTTCTCAATCTTGTGCTCCTGAAGGATCTCTTCTGCTACTTCGAAATCGATAAACTCTGAAGTGGTGATCAGGTTCTCCGAGGTCATCACTTCCCGAATGGGCTTATTGTTTTCTTTTTCAAAGCGCAAATCCCTGTTTGTTATGATGCCCACCAGCTTATTGGTTTCATTCACGACAGGGATTCCCCCTATTTTATTTTCATCCATCAGATTCAGGGCATCTCCGATAAGGGCATCCTCATGCAAAGTAATCGGATCAATGATCATTCCGTTTTCAGAACGCTTCACTTTTCGCACCTTCAGAGCCTGATCGGTAATTGTCATATTTTTATGAAGAACTCCAATACCTCCTTCCTGAGCCATGGCAATGGCCATCCTGGATTCAGTAACGGTGTCCATAGCAGCTGACACAACAGGAATATTCAATCGTATGTTGCGTGAGAAAAGGGTTGAAATATTCACCTGGCGTGGAAGCACCTGAGAATATGCAGGAATCAACAATACGTCGTCGTATGTTAAACCTTCTGCAGCAAATTTTTCCGGATCAGGATGCATAACAAGTTCTTTTAAATTTGATCAGCAAAAGTATGAAAAATATGGGAAGCTTTGTTTTAAAAAAACTAAAAACACCCTCTTACCGAAAACATTCACAAAAAGGCCTCTCCGGCTAAAGTGCCAGAGAAGCCTTTTATGGTAATTTTATGATTATTAGTTCAAATGCTGCTGAACCACTTCAATCACCTCGGGAAGATCCATACCCAGATCCTTCAGATGCTCGATGGTAGGTACACCATCCATGGTCCATCCACGTCTCTTGTAAACAGCGTCAGTCAGTTGCTCATAACGATCTTCACGATATTTACGCAACACAGCCATTTTCTCCTCTGTAGACTTCCCTTCCGGGTTAAATCCCACATCCTCTTTCAGTTGCTTGTCATACCTTTCAGCACGTGATTCATACTCTTCTACTGTAACAGGACCGGCGGCACGATAAGGCTGGGCATCATGGATTCGCTTGCCATAACCGCGGCGCAGATTAAATACACGCTGAAAGTTATAAACACGCTCACTCTGACGGATCAGCTCTTCCTTATCAAAAGGTTTTCCTGTAACGCCTTCATAAATGGCAACGTAATTGTCTACGTGCTCAGGAATCTTATGCGGTTCATCTGCTTGCGCATTGC
>SKSI01000060.1 GCA_007123065.1 Bacteroidales bacterium | reverse complement strand
TTGCAGAAAGCAATACCGGAATATCAGAACCATTCCGGTTTCTGAGTAAAACCTCAACAGGGCCACCATCTCCTGAGATGATTGCATCGCTGATCAACTGATCAACAACCTGATAATTAATAAATAAAAGCTGTACCCTATCACCGAGAATTTCAGCGCTTCTACTCCCGGTTAATTTCACGGCAAACGGATTTATCTCCAGCAGACGGCTATTCTTATCACAAAAAAACAGAAGCTGCTTCAGTTCCAGCAACAATTTGCGGGATGCTTTGGCCGGATCAGGCGGAAGAAAACGATAATGGGCAAAACCATAGCCTACACTAATAAACCAGGGCAACAGAAACAGGTGTGGCAATCTTAATAAATGAACAACCTTGATATCCGGAAAAACTGACCCAAAAACAATTAGCCCGGTTCCGGCAACAGCAAATATAATTGCACCAGCAAACAATCGCCTCTTTTCCTTTTGCCAGACAAATCCTTTTCTCCAATGCACAAACATCACGATGGTTGAGCCTACAAGAATAATCAAAAGAACATAATAAACGATATAAGAAAATTGGTTTAGCCAGAACCAGTCTTCCAGCAGATATAACCTGGTGTGGTCAAATGAGTGCAATACAACAAACAAAAATAAGCTGGACCCGGCGCCGAATATGATGAAGAAAAAATACAACCCATCATGTAAAATCCGGTTTCTGGTGTGACCGGTCAACAAAGAATAGAAGCGGAACAACATCACTGAAAGCATGCCCCAACCAGCCATTCTGACTAAATCATATTGAAAAACTACCAGATTCTCGCTTAAGAAAAGAGTTGTAAACAATGAGAATCCCGCAAGAAATAAAGCGATTCCGCAAAACCACCGATTCAGAGGAACTTGGGGGTTTTTCCAGAGTATATAAGCTCCGGTTTGCAGATACAAAACAAAAACCATTGCCGAGATGATGGTATATGCTGTCATAGTCCTTGTTTTTCGACCAATTCAAAATCAATCTGAACTGAAGCACCTTTGATATTTGCGTAAACAACGGTTCCATAGAGGTATTCGTCAACCAATAACTCTACCAGACGTAAACCGATATTTTTTTTCTCCGGCTTTCTGTTTATCAAGGAGATACCTTGCCCATTGTCGGAAAGATGGATTCGTAACCGGTTATTCTCTGAAAATACCTTAAGGTGAATTTGCGCTGAGTTTCCATGTACGGCTACTTCAGGATCATTATTATTAAAGGCGTGTTGCAGCGAATTACTCAGCAATTCAAAAATTATAATTCCGCAAGGAATAGCCTGATCGATCGGCAGAACAGTTCTTTCGAATGAAACATTAACCTGAACATAAGACTTGCCGACAAAGATACCGCGCAATTCTCCAACAACCTTGTCAACAAAATTCCTGAAGTTGATCTTACCCAGGTAAGGGGTGTCATAAAAATAATCGTGGATCATTGAAATGGTCCGCATTCGGTTGGCAATACTTCCATAATCCGAATCAGAACCTCTTTGGGTGACTGTTTTTCCTTGTTCCATGTTGATCAAGGAAATAATCATCTGGATGTTATTCTTTACACGATGATGGAGCTCTCGCAACAGATCCTCCTTTTTTCGAAGCTCCTCCCGCACTTGTTTTTCAGCTTCTTCCTGTTTTTTATGCTCCGAATTCAGTTTTTCCTGAATGTCAATTAACGCCGAACAACGTTTCTGAATCTTTTCTTCAAGCTCAAGGTTTCGTCTGATCAGCTTTTGTTCAGATCGCAAACGCGCACCCCGTTCTTTATACAAAGATTTTGTTTGTCGGAAATCAGAGGCAATTAACAAGAAACCGATCATATTACGGAAAGCATCATAAACCTTCGTAACGCTCAGAGAAACCGGAATGGGTAAACCTTTGGCTGGAATCATCAGACAGACAAGGTCTTCGGTTTTATAACCCATGATGGCATCTTCCATTTTTTTTGCAACCATTCCGGAGGGCCTTAAAAAATAGCCGGGTTCTTTATTTGCCATATCAGAAAGACTGTAATGCAGTTCATCCAGACAATACTGATTGGCTGAATAAATCAAACCATTGTGATCTAGAAAAAAAACAAACTCTTTGATCCTCCGGATAAAAATACGGGAAATCATTTCCCTGAAAAAAGTTTGCGGGTGAAGCAGTATGATAGACAAAAAAATTGCACCCACCATTGGCAAAGCAGCCAGATGAATCATCGCGGGAAACACTGTTACTCCCAGCAAAGGAAATAAGATGTGACTTGAAAAGCCGATGATCAAAAAAACAAAAAAGGAAATCAAGAAAACTCGCGATTGAATTGTTGCTTTTCTTTTATGAGATTCTATCGTTTGAACAAAAAAATTCAAAACCATGAAAAGAACAAGAAATGCACATGCCAGGTTGTACAATACGGCGAGAACGACCCAAACGGATTGGATGTTGGCTTCAAAATACCACATTCCGGAAGCTCCTTCGTAAAAAACTTTCAGCGAATGTGGATTAAGCATATAACGGACCATAATGGCAGCAGCAATAGCTCCGACAATGAAAATAACAGGTCGGATTGCCTGATGGCCAAAACGGGTTGCGCGCTCAAAAAACAATAAGGAAAGCAGCGGAAAGGCAAGATACCCAAACATGTTAATCCTATCGAGGAGATAAACAACACTTAGATTATCAGCAAACTGGATTAACAAAATAAAAAAAGAGATCCAGGCCAGTGCAAATAGCATAAAGGCAAACAGGCGGTTTACTTTAACAACAGGTTTTCTGAAAAAAAGAAACAATCCTGCCTGTAGATAAAGTAATAATGCAACCACTGAAAAGAAAACAAAAACTGTCATCCCCTCGACTGTTCGTAATTACAGCCTGCAAGAAATATTTTTACAGACTTACTGATCGGCCAGGAATCGCTCCGCTTCGATTGCCGCCATGCATCCGGTGCCGGCAGCGGTAACTGCCTGTCGATATACATGATCCTGAACGTCTCCGGCTGCAAAAACACCGGGCACTTTGGTTTGTGTTGAATCGGATTTGGTGACAAGATAACCATTCTCATCCATATCAAGTTGTCCTTTGAATATGTCGCTATTGGGTTTATGCCCTATCGCAACAAAGAACCCCTCCACATCAAGCCTGGAAACTTTTCCCGTGTTGACATCCTCAATCATAACACCATTAACCGTTTTGTCTCCAACGATCTCTTTGGGCAGGTGATTCCAGATGATCTCAATATTTTCAGCCTTCTTCACCCTGTGCTGCATCGCTTTTGATGCCCTCAATTCATCGCGCCGGTGGATCAGATACACCTTTTTACAAAGCTTGGCAAGATAGGATGCCTCTTCACAGGCTGTATCACCACCGCCAACAACCGCTACCGTTTGTCCACGATAGAAAAAACCATCGCAGGTAGCACAAGCAGAAACACCAAAGCCATTAAACTTTTGCTCTGATTCAAGACCAAGCCATTTTGCGGTAGCTCCGGTGGCAATGATCAAAGTTTCAGCCAGAACCTCCTTTTTTTCATCGATAACAACCTTAAAGGGACGCCCGGAAAGATCTACCGATGTAGCCATTCCATACCTTACATCCGTACCAAAGCGCTCAGCCTGTTTCTGGAAGTCTACCATCATATCAGGCCCTTTGACACCTTCAGGGTATCCTGGATAATTTTCCACATCCGTGGTAATGGTTAACTGTCCTCCCGGTTGTAATCCCTGATAAATAACAGGTTTAAGATCTGCACGAGCGGCATAAATGGCCGCGGTATAACCGGCCGGACCACTTCCCAATATTAAACACTTGATTTTTTCTGTCTGATCACTCATAATATGTTTCTGAAATTATCTGATTATTAAAAATACCATCATTGACTAACGCAAAAGTACATGATTTTTGCTATATGTCGCAGCAAATGATGCCATATATTCAAAATAACAGAAATCGGTCTTTAACATCTTTAATCTCTCAAAGCTCAACACAAACTGCTCAAAATACTTAACAACAAGATAATCGTGGAATGATATTTGCGCAGCTCCTTAAAGGAATGTTTATAAATATGTTGTAAGTTTGTAAAATATAAAAACACAACAAGGCCTAATTTAATTCACTTTTTATGAGACAATCAATTGTATTCACTTTTATATTCATTTTTTTAATGATGCTCGCATCCTGCTCTCACAGAGCATACAAAGAAGGAACCGATATGGATCAAGGCACGGAAATCAGCAAGATTGCTCAAGGAAACAATCAGTTTGCATTAGATCTTTTAAAGGAAATCCCTTATGAAAGCGCGAATATGGTGATCTCTCCGTTCAGTATTTCTACCGCGCTGGCAATGACTTATGTCGGGGCAAGAAACGAAACACTGCGGGAAATGGCCGAAGTGATGCACTTCGACACGGACCAGGTGTTGTTTCATGCAAATTTCGGTGCATACCTGAATGCGCTGGATTATAGCAGGAATGATGACGTTCAGCTTAACATCGCGAATAGCATTTGGGCCCAGCAAGACTACAACTTCCTCCAGAGCTTCTTTGATATTGTTGAAGATATTTATGACTCAAAAACTTTCCAGGTGGATTTCAGAGCCAACAGGGAGGTGGTACGAAAAGAGATCAATGACTGGGTTTATGATGAAACCAGAGAGAAAATTGAAGACCTTATCGCGCCTGGCGTATTAACAGATGACACAAGAATGGTACTGGTCAATGCCATACACTTTCTTGGACCGTGGCTTAAGGAGTTTGATCCCGAACAAACCCGCGAAAACCACTTTTACCTGCAAGGCAGGGAATTTGTAATGGCCGATTTTATGCACAGCACCGACACACTTCCCTATTTTGAAGATGAAGGGATGCAGTTGCTGGAAATCCCCTACTCTGAAAATAACTTTTCAATGGTCATCTTGCTTCCAAAAGAATCACTTCAAATGGAAGCAATCGAGAAGTCTCTTAGCAGTGATGATTTTGAAAACATGCTTAACAGTCTGGAAAGTACTGAAATTGATGTTTTTATACCAAAATTCGAAGCAGAAACAAAGCTTGATCTGGAAGAAGTGCTGATCGGTATGGGAATGGCACAGCCCTTTAACAGATACGCTGATTTTTCGGGAATGACAGGAGACCTGGATCTTAAAATTGATAAAGTGATCCATCAGGCCATGATCGAAGTGGCCGAGGAGGGTACCGAAGCAGCTGCCGCCACTGCCGTGGTAATCATCAGAAAAACATCCATCGACCCCGATCCCAGAAAAGCTTTTATTGCCAATAAACCTTTCTTGTTCTTCATTAAAGAAAATCAGCACAACAGCATCCTGTTTGCAGGCCGGGTGATGAATCCATCCAAATAGATCTTCAAAAAAAATAAAAACTGCAAACTAAGCCGATATATAGTTATTTACATGCGACTAACATACATATATTTATGAGATTATTATTTATACATTTTACCGTTTACCTGCTTTTTTTTACCGCAGCACCAATCCAGGCACAACTGTTTGAAGATTTCGAAGATGGCGAAAAAACGTCATATGCGGCAGCAAATGTAGAATTAGAAACTGGAACATGGTTTTTTGATGACGCGCTGATAGGAACGCTGCCGCAGGACAAAAAAAACGGAATGCAATCGGCACGGATCAGAAACGGATCCATCAATATGGCATTCTGTTTTCCAAACGGCATGAGCGAACTGCGTTTTTTCGCTGCCAATTTCAGTGCAGATACCGGCGGTGCTATTCAGATCAGCTATTCAACAAACCAGGGCAATTCCTGGACCAATCTTGGTTCAACGATACAATTGACAGATGAGTTAACAGAATATGTCCTGGAAGAAAATATTGAAGGGAACATCCGTTTTAAGTTTTCAAAGACCAACGGAAACCGCATCAATGTTGATGATATTTTGGTCTATGACTACATTCCGGTTACAGAAAACCCTTCCATTCTACTCAGAATGAACAGCACACCATACGAAAACGGCAGTACTTTTGATTTTGGCATCGTACCGGGGCCGACAACAGCCGAATTGCAGATTCGCAATACAGGTCTTGAAGATCTGGTTATCTCCGCGCACAACATCAGCGGACATTGGTTTACTGTAGACGGCAATCTGAATGTGACACTGGCGCATCAGGAAGCAGCAAATTTTGATCTTTCTTTTGAAACGGACGAGGAGGGTGTTTATGAAGGCGCACTAACACTCACGACCAATGACCCGCAGAATCAAACCTTTACCCTTAACCTGACGGCAGAGGCACTGGATACATCAGTGCCAATAACTATTGAAGAAGCCCGTACACTCCCCCTGGGTACTCCGGTCACTATTACCGGATGGGTCACCGTGGCAGATCAGTTCGCCGGACCGGTTTACCTTCAGGATGAGACGGCCGGTATTGCATGGTACAACAAATCCATAATGGATGATGAATATCTGGTTGGGGCCGTTATCGGTGATTCGATTGTTTTGCAAGGAACACTCAGTGAGGTTAATGGCCTCATCCAAATCCTTGATGATACCTTTTTTGAAGTTTTTCCCGAGGCAAACAGCATTCAGGACCCTGTAGAAATAAATCTTCAACAATTTAACAGCGGCAATTATGAAGGCTCACTTGTTATGGTAAACGAAGTGGAGTTCTTTGACACGGGTATTTTTTCCGGAGGTTCAAGCTATAATGTTTATGACAATACAGGAACCGGTACAGTGAGGATAGAAAACACTACAAACATACCGGGTACGATCATCCCTTCAGGCCTGGCACGATTAACCGGAATTGCCGGAAGGCATGGAAACTCAGAACAGCTTCTGCCAAGATTCCGTAACGACATAGAAGTATTAAGCGGTCCAATTATTTTAACCACACCTCCTTACGAAGCTTCAGCTACTCAGCATTCCATCACCTTTGAATGGGAAACCATGCATGCCGGACATTCAGAGATCCGATACGGCCAAACACCTGATTTCGAAATGGGCCACATTGTTGACGAAACGCACAAAACTTCGCACAGCATCACAATTGACGGCCTTGATGCTGCCACTATCTACAAGGTACAACTTCGCTCTGCCTTTGATGCAGATACCAGCGCCACGGCCATGCACATCAGCTCTACTGCTTCCCCTCATGGTTCTACCGGAGCTATCAGCGTATTTTTTAATAAGGATGTAGCACATGAGCTGGCTACTTACCAGGAAGCACAAGAGCAAATAGCTTTTGATCAGAAACTTATTGATTACATCAATCAGGCGGAGGAAACAGCAGAATTTGCTTTTTACAGCATCAGCGGGTCAGTGGGAGACGCCGTTGCAAGTGCAATACTTGATGCACACAACAGAGGTGTAACAGTAAGGGTTATTGCCTCCGGACACACAGGTTCAACAAACCCCGTGATTGCCGGCCTTGCAGCCGCGGGAGTTCCGGCTGTTCAAAGCCTTGGCAATGAGCAGATGCACAATAAATTCGCTGTTATTGATGCACAACATAATGACCCGGCCGTGCCTACCCTGATAACCAGTTCGTGGAATGCAACAGATCAGGGCACAAACAACCAGTTCCAGAACATGGTCATTATTCAGGATGTAGCCATAACACGTGCATACCAAAGGGAGTTCAACCAGATGTGGGGTGCGGAAAGTGGCAGCTTCAACGCCGACGAGGCTAAATTCAGCTATTACAAAGAAATAGTAAACCCTTCGATCTTCTGGATCGGGACTGATGAAACAAGAGTAGAGTTGTATTTCAGTCCGCAGGGCAATACAGAAGCCCGGATTAACAGTAAGATATCAGGCGCAGCTTCTACCATCGACTTCGCTTTGAATCTGATCACCAGACGTTCCATCACCAACGTAATGCGGAACCGATTCGACGAAGGAGTTACCGTACGCGGGGTGCTGGGTGATATCGGTGGTCCTGCAAGCGAGTGGGGCTATCTAAGCGGCTGGGCAGACGTTCATCATCTGCCACAGGGAACTTTTGGCCTCCTGCATCACAAATATGCCATTATTGACGGGGAACAAGGCGGCCCGAATGCAAAAATCATCACCGGATCACATAACTGGTCTGCAAATGCAAATTTCCGCAACGACGAAAACACCCTCATCATTTACAGTGCACGAGTCGCCAACGAATATTTTCAGGAATTCGGTGCACGATACTGGCAAGCAGGTGGCACCGACGAGTTTGATGTTTCTACTTCAACGGACGATATAGTAAAGCCGGGATCATCCTCCGGTATTCAGCTAAACAACTTTCCCAATCCATTCAAAGAAAAAACAACCCTACACTTTGAATTACAATCCGAAGAGAAAGTGAGTCTGGTAATTTATGATATCGCAGGGAGGCGTATTCTAAATATTTTTGACAGTGAGCTAATGCAGGCCGGCACCCACGAAATACAAGTGGACACCTCAAGTTTCAACAATGGATTCTATATTTGCAGGATGCATACTGAACGTGGTTCTTCCCGATCAATCAAGATGTTGCGCATCCAAAAATAATGCAGTCGTTTTTACCGCATTGTTAATATAGCTGCAGAAAAGATTCCGATGTAATTGTGCCGGCGCCTAATCGTCAGCAGCTTCATCATCATGTTTGCTTTGCTTTTTCAAACCGAAGAAATTGATAATACGATGCCAGAAAAGCTTAACGGCAACAGCACCACCCACAACTCCGGCAGCGATTGCCTGAAGAATGATGCTACCCGTTCCCGGGTCAATATATCCGATGATATATGATAGGCTAAAGTCCATATTATTCGATCGTTTGATTCAGGTGTTTCTGAAGGTTCTGTCCCTCAGAATCACGGTACAAAAATAACAATTCTTAGCGTTTTCGCATTCTAAACAGAGTTCTGTCTGACTCATCGACCCGCACAACCTCCAATATTTCAAAATACTTCTCAAAAGCCTTTCTAAAGCCTTCTTCATGGTATTCAGGGAAAACATCTTTACGCGAAGCCAGCAATTTTTGTACTTGCGAATCTGATTTGGGTACAAACTCAATGATCAGATTGCTGCAGATATCGTGCATAAAACGGGCGATCATCTCCAGAGGAATATTGTCAGAAATGGCAAGATGATGAATCAAAGCCAAAGCCAGAACAGTATCCGGCAGGTTTCTGTGCTTCAACGACATGCGTTCGTTATGGTTCCAACCAATTCCGGGCGAAGGATTGGTGAGGTCAATGACCAAAGGCAACAGGTTTGAAGTTTTATTTTTCTTAATGAAACGATACCCGGCATCCACGGCAAGCGAATCGATATCAAAAGCAATACACCGCGCACCCATATCAGCAGCTATTTGAGAAAAAATACCGGTATTGGCGCCCAAATCCCAAACCACATCTGGCTCACTGTTTTTCAGCATGGAAGAAAGAACCTTCTTTTTATGGTTGAAGGAGGCATCAGAATAATTTGTGAACGTATAGTAATTTGCCCATTCCGTATGCTGACCTCTTATCCGCAATCGCTCTGCAGCAAGTTTTAGTCCCACGATCAGCGAATGCAACCTGTTTTTGCTTATTGAGGCCTTTTTTGCTGCACCTGGCTTATTTTTATACTTTTTTTGTGATGCTGCATGTAAATGTATATGGATCAACAAAGAAAAGCTAAATCTTGTGCGCCATGGCAACATGGCCGACACCATATCCAGCGGCAAACCATCCAGATGAATTTGCAAAAGCCTGCTTAAACGCACATCGCTATAACTCATCAGTGCGAGCGGTGCAAGGAAGTGCCGGCAAAACTGTCCGTAGGCAACCCAGGGACGCCCCTCTTCATAGCGCTCAAACGAAAGAGAGTCAATAAAAACAGGTTTGCCATTATGAAACTGAATATTATATGCACTGGCATCTTTCAAACTCATACCATGATCAAGAGCTATTTTTTGAATATTCAGGGTCATTAGTGCAGCATCCTGCAATTGAGTAAATGACCACTCATAGGGATAAGAAATAAACGGAATACGTTCAGGTTGAATGATCTTGTATGCTTCATCAGTAAGTCCGGCATGACCATCCAATTCCCGGTGCGGAATAAGCATTCCTTTTTTCTTGAGTACTTCATACAACCCGGAGCCAACCAGCAAATCATATTCGTTACGATAAGAGCGGTTCACCTGCCGAAGCAGGCTGCCGGAGTCTTCAAAAAGAAAACCCGATGGATCACGAAAAGAACCGGATACTTTGTTCATCTTCATGGTGTGTTAATAGTCTTCGAGCAATTCATAAGCGGTGCCAAAAAAAGCATTAAACATAAGCCGCATGGTATTTACCGGGGTCATCTCCTTATTAAAATCGTCATAGACTCCATTGGGAAAATATGCCGCATTCAATACCCTGTGATGATGTTCCTGATCGGCAACACCGGCACTTTCAAGCCGCGGACCATGGTCAGAAAACAAAAGAATCACGGGCGGAGTTGATGAATTGCTCAATATGTTGGTAACAATTTCAGTAATGCGTTCAGAGATAAAAAGATACTGTTCAAAGTAAAGCGCCCGGAGCACCTCCGGTTCCAGATTGGTATACTCCCAGTAGTTGGTCGGATTCACATTAAAGTTGCCGTGGCGGTCGAACACATAAGGAAGGTGGGGTGCCATTACATGCGCATAGAGAAGCTTCGGCTGTTCACTCACATTTGCGCGCATTGGGAACTCTTCAATATACCGGAGGAAGTATTTATGTCCGAGATAATAATGATTGGCATTTTTACTGACCAGGTTATCGGCAAAAGATGTAAACATGGATTGCCGCAGCATCAGATAAGCAAACTCATCAACAACGAATTGCGGCTCGTAAGAGGTATTGTAGAAACAAACAAATTCAGCGACCGGAATATTGAATGTATACTCAAAACCACCCCAGCCATCCAGAAAATAGATTGCATAACCCAAATCATGCAAATGCCTAAACGTTAAATTGTTATTATACAGCAACAGGTTTTCTGTTCTGCTACTATTTTTGTCGGGATAAGAAAGATTCATAATACCCGGTATCGACATATGCGTAAAAGGATGGCGTGTTTTGCTGTTGTGGGCAAAATAAAACCCAAGGTCTTCAAGTGCATCCTGAAAAATGCTGTGGTCATGGTCCCATACTGCTTTCGCGGTCACCGGACTGGCAAATTCATCAAATATCAGAATATAAATATCAGGATGCTCGCCAACATGATCAATTGCCGGCGTTTCGCCTGCTGCAGCCGTCTTTTTAGCCCTGATTTTATCCAGCTCACCCTTCCCAATTAAGTAAACATTAAAAGCAATAAGCAGGAAAACGGGCACAAATACAACAGTCAGGACACCGCGCAACGCATCAGGTTTCTTAACGCTTCCTAACGCGTATACAAACAAAGCATACACAACCAGGAGAACAACCAGGAATAATCCGGGGCCAACAGGCAAAACAGTTTGAAATAAATCATGCAAAAGCCTGTAGTTCCAGAACAGAATCAGAAACACAACGGCCTTCAGACATGCCTGGATCGTATTTTTTGAAATGATCAGAAAAATGTAATACGCTGAATACCCGATCAGGATTGATACCAGGGAAGGAAGAAACAATTGTTTGATTGTTAACTGATCCACATTATGTGCATACACAGCAAAAACCGGAAATAGTGCAAAACCAAGCACACATAAAATGACAATAACTGATGTTTTTTTAACTTTTTCCAATTTCCGTCTCTTTTATAATCACAACATCCAGAGAATCCAACAACAAAAATAATGAACTATTCTTTTAAAAAACTTTTTTCTTTTTTTAAATATAATTGATATATTCGACACATTATAAACACCATTAATCTTAATGATTAAACTATTTATATATGAATTCATACACAAACAATGATTTTATCCGTAAGATAGCAGATCGGGTTCAATCGGAGGGTCTGGTACAAAAAACATATTCGGATGTAGTTGATGCCAGTGGACATCAATATGTGGATCTTGTTCAGGAGGGCGGCGGTTTATATGGTATTGCTTTACTTGGTTACACGTACGTATTGGAACTTGCAGGGATCCGTTTTTTCAATCTTGCAGGAACATCTGCCGGTGCGATTAATTCGATGATGATGGCGGGATTGGGCAAGGTAGGGGAAAAAGTGTCGGTGCACACCCTTGAAATGCTCATTAGCAAAGATCTTTCTGAACTGGTGGATGGGGATCAGCGAATATGGAAACTGATTCAGCGCCACATGCACAACAAGAACTGGAAGTATTTGCTTACCGTTTGGAATATTCGCAGAATTCGCCATGCCATCGGCAGTCATCTGGGTTTGAATCCGGGCAATGATTTTCAAACCTGGATTGAAGCGCACCTGGCTGAAAAAGGGATCCATACCATGGCTGATTTTGAGGTGCACAGAGCCATCATGCCAGATCTTTTTGAACGCACAAGCGGCAAAAAGCTCAGCATAAAACCGGAGCTAAAACTGATCACTTCTGACATCACCTCCAAGAGCAAGATCACCTTTCCGGAGATGGCGGAACTATACTGGCAGGAGCCTGATCAGGTTAATCCATCTGTTTTTGTGCGCGCATCGATTTCTATCCCGTTCTTTTTTATGCCGTTAACTGTAAGCGACGTTCCTGATGCCGGCTCCTTTGAGGATCCGGATTTGCCAAAATCAAAAACACGTTGGCGTAAGCATACCGGTTTCCGGGGAAGGATTCCGCATACAGTTCATTTTGTTGATGGCGGTATGTTGTCAAACTTCCCTATTCATGCCTTTCATAAGAAGGGTGTTCCACACAAACCCACATTCGGTGCCAGGTTAAGCACCTGGCGGACAGAAGCCTATCCTGTAGAAGGCCTGAAAGATTTTTGCGGTGCGATGATCGGCACCATGCGCCAATTACATGACTATGATTTCCTTCTTCAACATCCTGATTACAAGCAATTGATCTGCAGCATCGACTGTGATGCAAAAAAGGATGATCAAGGGCACAGCAAATTCAATTATCTTGATTTTAATATGAAAGAAAGTACAAAAATTGAGCTGTTCCGGCACGGTGCAGCAAAAGCTTTTGAATTCCTGAAAGCTTTTAACTGGTTGCGGTACAAACAGACCCGCGCAGATCTTTCAAAATAACAGACGCCTGTTATTCATACTTCAGGTTATATACAGGGTTGCGTCTTGCCGCTTTGGTGGAGTAAAACAGCACGGTGGCCATTGCAATGCCGGTAATCAGGACCAGAGCTGCACTTATATGAATGATGCCAATGCTGATACGGTATGGGTATTGCCCAAGCCATGTATCCATGATAAGGAAAGAAACGGGAAGAGCAATGGCAACAGCAAGCAGAACAATACGCATAAAAGAACCGGCCAGCATTAAATTAACACGAACCACGCTGGCTCCCATGACCCTTCTGATACTGATCTCCTTGCGGCGCTGAGTCATGGTGTAAGAGGTTAATCCAAACAATCCCAGACAGGATATCACTATACACATTACGGCTGACCACAAAAAGAGCTTCATCGTATTTTCCTCATTTCTTGTTTGTCGTAAAAGAATATCTTCTACAAAACCGGCACTGAAGACCTGTGAGGGAAAAAATGTATTATGCGCTGTTTCAACCACCGACAAGGCTGTTTGTCCTTCGCTTTCCCTGAACCGGATGTTTATTGTTGACATCCTGTCTTTCTGAAACAGATAAATAGCCGGTTGTATTGGAACGCGTACCGAATAGTAATTATAATCGCGAATCACACCGATGATGGTAAAGTGGTCATGATCTTCATGATAATCATTCTGCACCCTTTGCCCGAGGGGTTGTTTCCAGCCAAAAGCTTTTTGAGCTGCTTCATTAATGATTGCCGCCTGATAGGGGTCGGTGGCATTGTCATAGCTAAAATTACGTCCTTCTATAATTTCAATCTCCATTACAGGGAAAAAATCAGGGTCTACATATCCGTACCGGCACATCAGCGTTGTGTTTAAGGAGTCAGCAACCCTTACATAGCTTTGTTTGCCGGCCACCCCGTTGTAATTGCTGGCTATACCCAAACCAGTCAGTTCGGGAAGCATTTTCAGGTGTTCTCTGAATCCATGCAACTGATCAAAACCAATACTTTCATCAAACCTCATGAATAAAACATTATTCGGATTGTAACCTCGATCCTTTTTTTGCATGTGCTGCACCTGATGCAAGACAATAAATGTAGAAAATATCAAAGCTGTCGAGATTGCAAACTGGAATATTACCAAGGCCCTGCGTAACCAGGCAGCCCTGGGTTTTCCGGTTTGGGTTTGTGACTTTAAAACATCTGTCGGCTGATAACGTGACATGAATAATCCGGGATAAACACCTGCCAGCAACCCAACAACAAGCAAAATCAACAACAAGCCAATGTTGAACAGCGGATTTCCGACAAAATCAATATATAGATCCGTTCCAAGCAAGGTATTAAACCGGGGTATGACGTATTCCAGCAGCAGCAATGCCAAAACCAAAGAAACAAATGTCAGGATTATTGATTCACTGATAAATTGAATGGTTAGCTGCCGCCGACCGGCACCCAATACTTTTCGCATACCAACCTCACGTGCTCGGTTTGCAGCATTTGCTGTTGAAAGATTGATAAAATTGATGCATGCGATCGCCAGAACCAATAGCGCCACCAGAGTAAATACATATACACTGTTGATATTTCCGGAATTGCTTACAGATTGAATATCCACCTGGCCGGACCTTAGATATATATCCGACACTTTCTGCAGATAAAACGTGTTTTTCATTAACCCGGAAACACCATTTCCTGCTGCCATTCTTTCCTGCTCATAATGGGCGTTAATGATCGCTTCAACATCCGATACATCAGCATGCAAAGGCAAAACCACATAAGTGATTAAGCTGTTGTTACCCAGACGGGCAAACCAGGGAGAATCATTTTCAACCGTTAACAACGAAAGAAGCACATCAAACTCAAGATGGGTTTTGTTGCCTTCACGATCAAAAACACCGGTGATCGAGTAAGGTTGGTTGTTGTGTCTAAATGATTCACCAACAACATCTACAGTTCCAAAAAGTCTGTAGGCAGTTTCCCTGCTGATCATTGCCGTATTTGGTTCCGACAACATCAAAGCCTCTTCCCCACCCCGGATCACAGGATGGCCAAAATATGCAGAAACAAGACCCTCGGAGAAAAATGTATCTTCGCGATAAGCTTCACCGTCAATCTCTATGATATTGGCAGCATGCATCAAACGAAATGCATCAACCACACCGGGAATATGCTCATTAATGAATGGTACCCACCCGCCACTGGTAATGGCAACATGCTGCACATCTATCCCGGGAGGTTCCTGTATGCCAACCATTCTGTAAACCTGCACGTCGTCCGGAAAATTTTTATCATAAGACAATTCGTTCTGTATATAGAGCACTATCAGAATAAATGCTGCAATCCCAACACTGAGCCCGATAATATTGATAATTGTAAAGGCTACATTCCTTTGCAAAAATCGAAACGTGGTTTTAAAAATATTTTTGAGCATGACCCAAGTATTTTATTAAAAATCAATGCGTTTACAACAAAATGTTTGCGAAAAACATGCCACCTGCAATAACGCTTTGACTTATTGCGCATTACGACTATATGATATTTAAATCCATGTTTAAAATTGTTCGCAATCAAACAAACCATGTACGATTTCGCACACGTCGCGGGTGTTAATCCTTAGAATTCATTATATTTGAATGCGAACGGATTGCGAGATTGTTTTCCGGTTTTTTTAAAGAATAAGTGCATTTAACAACAAAAATCAAAACTTATGCGAAGATTTTTAAAATTCATTCCTCCCATATTGTTCTTTCTGCTGACAATTGCAATCAAAACGATTCTGTCTCCTCTGGACATCATCCCCGGGTTTCTGAAAGACAGCATAGACCTGGTTGGCTCACTTTTTATGATTGTGGCAATAACCTGGCTCCTGATCGTGTTTATCCGAACAATAAAGAATAACATCCTAAAGCGCTTCGACATTTCTGTAACCAACAACCTGCGCTTTAGGAAATTGCATACACAATACAACATCCTTGAAAAGATCCTTGTATTTATTGTGTTTGTGATTGCCCTGGGCATCACCCTGTTGCAGTTTGATAGTGTCAGGAATATAGGGATCAGCATTTTTGCTTCTGCCGGTATCGCCGGACTAATACTTGGTCTCGCCGCACAAAAAGCATTGGGAACAATTCTGGCCGGTTTTCAGATCGCCATCACCCAACCGATCAGGCTGGATGATGTGGTAATTGTTGAAAATGAATGGGGTTGGATTGAAGAGATCAATCTGACTTATGTAGTCATTCGTATCTGGGATAAAAGACGTCTGGTAGTGCCGTCAAATTATTTTCTCGAAACACCCTTTCAGAACTGGACACGGACAACTGCCGAGATTATGGGTACAGTATTTATCTATACCGATTATACCATTCCGATAGAAGCCTTACGCAAAGAGCTGACACGTTTGCTGGAATCCAACAAATACTGGGACAAGAAGGTAAACGTGCTGCAGGTTACTGATGCACGTGAACATACGCTTGAGCTGCGGGCACTGATGAGTGCCGCCAACTCTCCGGATGCCTGGGAGCTGAGGGTCTTCATCCGGGAAAAACTTATTGAGTTTATCCGGCGTGAATACCCGCAATGCCTGCCAAAAACCAGAATATCACTGAAAGAGAAAGAACAAAAAGCGGTCAGTTAAGCGGATTGATCAATCCTTTGCCTCTCAATATATTGTAAACGGTTAGCAAAGCATAGGAAAGGCTGAAATTCAGCCCGGAAATGATGGTGGCAAAAACGAACAGGGATGCCATAATACCCAGAAATCGGTTGATCGAGTTGGCGTAGCTTTCGAGCTTGATATAGTTCCACCAGTCTCCAAAATGCGCGCTGAACCCGGTAGCCTCAAATCCGAGTATAAACAGGTTCAGAAAAAAAACAAAGACCACAATGCTGATCAACCCGCCTTTAGCGCCTTTGATGTCAGGTGGACTCAGCTGCATATGTGAGGATATGGATACGGCAAGGTAAAGAAATATCCAAAACCTGTAATCTGACAAATTCTCTAATGCAAAAAGACTGCTTAATGTATGCATGGTTGTTTCCCGGAACGCGGCAAACAAACCGCTGTATTGTCCCTGCAACAATTGAACATACATCTGGCTTTCAGATTCAATGTTTGAGAAAGCAGCCCTCATGCCAGGAACCAGGTAATATGACAGTGCATATATAACCAGTGAGCCAAAAATGATCGGTCCGGCACCGATAAAGAAATTCCCAATGTTCTGATAGGTGCTTTTCCGGTTGTAGGCATGGTTTACATATCCCAGTGTTCCATCTTCATTATTCGGACTGTAAAGCTTCATCTCTACAATCTTATGACCAAATAATATACAGAATATCGCGTGGCCCAACTCATGTACCGGTGTTCCGATCCAGCCTGTAACCACAACGTCCATTTTGGCACCCACCGAATTCATAAATGTGATGCGTGTTGAGCGTGCAAAAAAGTACAAAATCAAACCAAACAAAAAAAACAAACCCAGCAGCCATATAAGCTGGCTAGTGGTTGTAACAAACAAGAGCTTAAGGAAGTCGAGAAAACTGTTAATTTCTGCCATCTGATTTCTTTTAGAAAAATATCACAAACTGGTCCGGTTTAAACATCATCTTATCATCATCATACAAAAAAACAAAAAATATCCTTACAAATTCTATTTTCAAAAAAAATACCAATAGCAATGAACAAATGGCGCTGCAAACATTGTTATATTTAAAAGAATAAAACTATGGGATTTTTTCAGCTAAAAACAAAACAATTTCTTTATGCCGGTATTGACGAGGTGTGGGACTTCATTTCCTCACCTTCAAATTTGAAAGAAATTACACCAAAGCATATGGGCTTTGATATCACATCCAAAGGATTGCCCCAAAAGATGTACCCTGGAATGATTATCAGCTATCGGGTCAAACCCCTTCCCGGCATCCCTTTAACATGGGTATCAGAGATCACTCATATCGAGGAGAAGAAATATTTTATTGATGAACAACTGGTTGGTCCTTATTCCATATGGCATCATGAGCACCATATTGAAGAAAAAGACAATGGCGTTTTGATGACAGACATTGTTTCTTATAAACCACCCATGGCTTTTCTGGGAAGCATTGCCAATGTGCTTTTCATTAAAAAACAGCTAAACCGGATTTTCACTTACCGTGAGAAGGCAATGGAGAAACGTTTTCCGCCCGGGGAAGATGGGACAACCAATACAAAACCATAAACATATCAAGGACTACGAATGAAAAAGATCACACAGGCATTCTTAACAGCATTATTTATAGCAAACACGATCTTCCTAACAGGACAGATACCTTTAAATCAAAGAGATATGACCATCAACAACAAAGACAACGATCCGGGCAAATACCGTATAGAACGAAGCGATCAGGACTGGAAAAATATCCTGGACGCACAACAGTATGAAATACTGCGCAAAGCAGGTACTGAACGTCCTTTTACCGGAAAATATTACAATACAGCCGATGCTGGCATTTATTACGCTGCTGCCACGGGACAGCCTTTGTTCTTTTCTGACACAAAATTTGATTCAGGATGCGGTTGGCCGAGTTTCTTTGAACCCATAACACCTGAAGCTGTTTATTACCGGACAGACAAATCGTTTGGTATGATCCGGACGGAAGTCATAGATGCGGGCAGTGGTTCCCATCTCGGACACGTTTTTGATGATGGACCCCCACCAACAGGCTTGCGCTATTGCATGAACAGCGCAGCGATGATATTCGTGCCTCTCGGACAGGAAGCACCTGAAATTGTGCAGGAATACATGAATAATCATGCAAGCAAGGACGAAAAAAACGCAGTGAAAGCGCTTCTGAAAGCCCGATAGAACCAACTCTTATAGACATTCCGGCAAATGGCGCACGGCAATAAGCAAAAAAAAGACCTACCGATCCATTTAGCTCAATAGTATTTTAATTATTTGTATTTTTGGTATGTTTTATACACTTTTAACCAGAAAAGATGGCCAAAAACAACCCGTCAAACGAAGAATTGCTTAAAACCTTAAAGTTGTTGCAAGAAAGCGAAAACCGCTTTAAGCTTGTTCTTGACAATATGCCCATACTTCTTAATGCTTTTGATGAGAATGGCCTGTTTATAGTCTGGAACAAAGCTTGCATGCAAAGCACCGGTTATACTGCAGAGGAGATGATCGGCAATCCCAAGGCTATGGAGATGTTGTATCCTGATCCTGAATACAGGCAACTCGTTATGGAAATGTCTGAGGATAAAAATGCCAACATCAACACATTCGAACTGGTTGCAAAAAATGGCGAAAAAAGAGCAATCACCTGGTTTGACACATATCATGATGTAAAAATTCCCGGGTGGGCTTCATGGGGTCTTGGCCAGGATGTCACACAAAGCAAAAAAACAGAAGACCAGCTAAATTTTCAATCGCTAGTTCTGGATCAGATACAAGACTGCGTAACTGTAACTGACTTAAATGGCGTCATCACCTATGTCAACCAGGCGGAAATAGCCAAGCTTGGATACACGAAAGAGGAATTGATTGGTCAATCGGTTCATAAATATGGTGAGAATAAAACCAAAAGCACCACCCAGAACGGCATCATTCAGAAAACTTTAGAATGTGGCAAGTGGCGCGGCGAAGTCATTAACCAAACATCAGACGGTAAGGAGATCATCATGGATGCCAGGACCCAGATTCTCTATAATCTTGACGAAACACCAATCGGTTTGTGTGGAGTTTCTACAGATATCACTGAAAGGAAGCGTATCGAAGAAATGCTCCGTTATGAGCGCGATCTTTTTTCAGCCGGACCTGTATTTACAATCCAGTATAGAATTAGTGAAGGTTACCCCGTGATTCAAATCTCAGAGAATGTTAAAGATATCCTTGGTTACACCCGTGAAGAGATTATCCAGCCAAATTTTCGTTTTGCAGAGTTGACCCATAAAGAGGATTTAGAGCTTGTTTTTCCGCAAATAAAAGAGAATATCGCAAAGAGAAAAGACACGTTTGAACAATCCTACAGATTGCGATGTAAAGATGGTATTTACCGGTGGTTTTATGATTTTTCCAGGATCGAGCGAGACGAAAACGGAGAGGCACGAATCATCCGTGGCTATCTTTTTGACCAAACCCATATCAAACAAACGGAACAGGAACTTACTCTGGCCAAGGAAAAAGCGGAAGAAAGTGACAAGCTGAAAAATGCCTTCATTAACAATATCTCCCACGAAATCCGAACACCCCTGAACAGCATACTTGGATTCGGACAATTGCTTTCAGAGGCAGATCTCTCTAAACAAGAACGCGCCGAACATTATCAAACATTAAAAAGAAGCAGTTTCAGACTTATCAGAACCGTAAATAACATTCTTGATGTTTCTATGGTTACCGCCGGGAGCATACAAATCAAGGGAAAAGCATTCCGGTTAAACCCTTTGCTGCAAGACCTGCTCCAAAATTCAACCAGGCAATGTGTTGAAAACAATATTTCCATAGATCTGAACCTGCCACAATCAGAAAAAGATCCGGAGATCATCAGTGATAAAGATCTTGTTTTGAAAATATTGGAACAACTGATTGACAATGCAATCAAATTCACCAACGAGGGTGGCATTACATTCGGCTATGAAAAACAAGATGCTTTTCTGAAGTTTTTTGTACAAGATACCGGAACAGGCATTTCTCCTGACAAGAGAGCGGCAATCTTTAAACCATTCGCGCAAGCGGACCCTTCTACAACAAGAGCGCATGAAGGAAACGGTCTTGGGCTCACCATCGCTAAAGGACTGACTGAGAAACTTGGTGGCACCATCTGGGTTGATTCCATACCAAACGAAGGATCCACATTTTTCTTCACAATACCATACAAAGCAGTTGAATGTGATGAAGAGACAACCATAACACCACCCGGATACAAAATAAACAGCGGAGAACCTTATATTTTAATTGCTGAGGATGACGATGCCAATTACCTATACCTCCAAAGTGTGCTTGGTCTGATGGGATACTCCAACCTGCATGCCGCAAATGGCAAGGAAGCCGTACAACTGTGTGATAATCATCCGGAAATCAGCCTTGTTCTGATGGACATCAAAATGCCGGTTATGAATGGTATTGAAGCCACTAAACAGATCAAAACAAAAAGACCTGACCTACCCATTATCGCCATTACTGCACACGCTCAAACAGGCGACGAACAGCGAATGCTGGATGCCGGATGCGATGCGTACGCATCCAAACCCGTCAGTAGGGAAAAGTTAAATGTGTTAATTAACGCCTACATCACTTCAAAATCCTAACAAACCAATTAACCAGGCAGCCAACAACATGGCACGTAATGCCGAATTGCTTCCTTTTGAATGGCTCTGGAGAAGCCTTACCTATATGCGGATCCAACCATTTAAAAGAAAAACAGATTCAAACTGATCGAAAGCGGACACATAATTGACCGAAAACGCACGTAACCGGTGGCATTTTCTTATATGGTTATGGCGCTACAAACTTTTATTTCATTGCAATACAGCCAACATGCACTTCTTGGCACGATTTTTTATTATCAACAACTAAACGACTCAACAACTAAACTATTATAAACAAATGAAACCATTAAGAATCAGCATACTTTTTACACTACTGGTTATTATTACTACGAATGTTTTTACACAGGAACTTTCACAGACATTTCGCGGCACCGTGGTTGACGCGTACACGGAGGTACCCTTACCGGGTGCAACGGTCATCATTTTGAACTCTTCTCCGCTTAAAGGCACATCAACTGATGTTGATGGCCAATTTCGCATGGATGACATGCCGCTGGGACGATTTGACATTGAAGTCAGGATGATGGGTTATCAACCAACCACAATACACAACCTTCTGCTTGGTTCAGGCAGGGAGCTCGTCATTACGGTCAGGTTGGAAGAGCAGGTATACCTTCTTGATGATGTGGAGGTAAGACCTGAACTTCGAAAAGACCAACCCCTGAATGAGATGGCGGTGATCAGTGCCCGCTCCTTTACCATCGACGAAACCGAAAGGTATGCAGGCAGCCTCGGTGATCCGTCGCGGATGGCAGCTAATTTTGCCGGAGTTTCCTCCGCATCAGATCAGCGCAATGACATCATCATCAGGGGAAACTCACCACTTGGACTTTTATGGCGCCTGGAAGGGGTCGAGATCCCAAATCCAAACCATTTTGGTTCGATTGGTTCAACAGGTGGTCCGGTTAGCATGCTTAACAACAACCAACTTGATAATTCTGACTTTTATACAGGGGCCTTCCCTGCGGAATATGGAAATGCACTTGCAGGAGCATTCGATTTAAGGATGCGTAACGGAAACAATCAACAGCATGAATTCATGGGTCAGGTTGGGTTCAACGGATTTGAATTGGGCGCTGAAGGGCCATTTTCATCAAAAAACAGGGCCTCCTTTATGGTGAATGCTCGTTACAGCACCCTGGAGGTGTTACATGCCCTGGGGATGGA
>SKSI01000002.1 GCA_007123065.1 Bacteroidales bacterium | reverse complement strand
CCCGCATTTACTTCGAGCTTCGAGCTTCGAGCTTCTTGCTTCCCGCTTCCAGCTTCGAGCTTCTTGCTTCCCGCTTCGAGTTTCTGCTTCCCGCTTCCAGCTTCCAGCTTCTTGCTTCGAGCTTCGAGCTTCCCGCTTCGAGCTTCGAGCTTCCAGCTTCGAGCTTTCTTCATCGGTCATCGGCAATCGGCAATCGATAATCGTTTATCATTTTTCATTATATTTGAATGGCTTTTGTTTTAACCCTTTCGGGGGATAAATAATTGTGGCATGAATGCAGAACAAGACTTACAGATACGTTTGTTGTCCGACCCTTTGGCGTACTATACCTTAATGCTCAGAGACATACAAAAGGCCACAAACTACATATTCCTTGAGATCTATCGTTTTCGTAACGATGAGATGGGTACCCGTTTTCGTGACAACCTGATAAAAAAATGTTATGAGGGTGTAAAGGTTTCCCTGTTAATCGACTCCTGGGGGGCATCGGCCGGTTATTCTTTTTTTAACGATCTGGTTGAGGCGGGCGGTGAGGTTCGTTTTTTCAAAAAGATCCGGTTCACCTGGGATGGCTTTACCAAAAGCCACCGGCGCGATCACCGAAAAATCCTGGTTATTGATGATGACATTACCTATATAGGATCTGCAAACATCTCTTCTTATTCACTCAACTGGCGTGAGTCGATGTTTCGCATCAAAGGGCCGATAGCCAAAATCTTCAAACGGATTTATTATGAGAATCAGCGCCTTCATAATAAATATTTTTATGACAAACTTGCTTATACAAAAACCATCTTCTATAAAGATTTTGAAATTTTGCGCGATGTTCCGTCTATTCCCTGGCAGCCTGTTAAAAAGAAATACCTGGAGCTGATCAACAATGCCACGCGAGAAATCGTCATTGAAACGCCTTATTTTCTGCCCGGGAGCAGCCTGAGAAAAGCATTGGTCGATGCGTCACAGCGCGGAGTTTCCGTCAATGTGCACATTCCCAAAAAATCTGATGTCGGGGCTCTGGACTTGCTTACTTCCAAGTATCTGGGTGAAATGGCAGAACAAGGGGTCCGGTTTTTCTTTTACCTGCCACAAAATCTTCATGCCAAGATATTTCTGGCCGACAGAAAATATTTTGTGATCGGGTCTTCAAACTTTGATTACAGAAGCTTTCGCTATCAGCACGAGATCTGTCTTGCCGGCAAACACAAAAGCCTGGTCCGTCAGATTGTCAACCACATAAACGAAACACGAAAAGACTCAGAGCCCTTTAATTACGAATATTGGCTCAAGAGACCGATTATGCAACGATTCTTTGAGTGGGTTCTGATCCCTTTCCGTCACCTGTTCTAATTTCTTTTGACACTTTTTTTCTTTGCCATACCCTGTTTCAGAAACGGTTTTTTCGCTTCTTTTTCTTATTTTTGATCCGTTAACCGAAAAAACTTTAACAAATATGTTGAAAAAACTGACCGAACTACACGATATGGCGCGCGGACATAGCCGGCGCAAGCTTGTGCTTGCTGCGGCACACGATGCACACGCTATGGAAGCCGTGATCAACGCTTGTAAAAACAACATCGTTGAGGGTGTTTTCATCGGAGATGAAGAAAAAATCAGGGATATCGCAACTCAAAAAGGGTTTGACCTGAATGAATTCACCATTGTTAACGAACCTGATAATGCAAAGGCTGCAGCAATTGCCGTTAAGATGGTTCGTGATAAAGATGCAGATATTCTGATGAAGGGCAACCTCGGCACAGCTGTTCTTTTAAAAGCCGTTCTCAATAAGGAATACGGTCTCCGGACGGGCGAGCAGATATCGCACCTGGCCGTTTTTGAGCTTCCAACATACCATAAACTGGTTGCCCTGACGGATGCAGCAATGAACATTGCCCCGGAGTTTGGTGAAAAAGTTTCCATTACACGCAATGCCGTTATCTATTTGCAACAGCTTGGTATTAAGATGCCCAAGGTAGCTATGCTTAGTGCTGTTGAAACCGTTAATCCCGCCATGAAATCCAGCATGGAGGCAAGTGCCATTGCCAAAATGAGTGACCGGGGTCAAATTAAAAACTGTATCATCGACGGACCGCTGGCTTTTGACAATGCGGTGAGCAAAAAAAGTGCCGACTTAAAAGGCATTTCAAGCCCCGTGGCAGGTGATGCAGATCTTTTGGTAGCAGACGATATTGATGCAGCAAACGGGCTATACAAAGCCTTTATTTATTTTGCACAGGCTAAATGTGCTGCCGTTATCCTGGGTGCATCTGCGCCCATTGTTCTCACCTCGCGTGCCGATACAGACGAAACAAAATTGAACAGCATTGCCTTGGCTGCAGCCGTTCAAAAACAATAACATCCCAACAAAACCAAACAACACAACATGGAAAAAGACCTGATCCTGGCCATTAACCCCGGTTCCACATCAACAAAAATTGCCGTCTTTCAAAACACGAAAGAGGTGTTCCTGAAAAACATCAAACATTCGCGGGAAGACCTGAAGGCATTTAAAAATATCACTGACCAGTATAGTTTCCGGAAACAAATAATTCTTGAGGAGCTTGAAAGTGCATCTTTTGACGTCAACTTCATTCGCGTGATCGTTGGTCGCGGCGGACTGGTAAAACCAATCCCCTCCGGAGTATACCGCGTAAATGACCGGCTTATTGAAGACTTGAAGATTGGAGTTATGGGTCAGCACGCCAGCAACCTGGGCGGACTAATCGCCAAAGACATTGCCGACTCCATTCCGGAGGCAGAAGCATTTATTGCCGACCCGGTTGTTGTTGATGAACTTGAAGACATTGCGCGCATTTCCGGTCATCCCCTTTTTCAAAGGGTCTCCATTTTTCATGCACTAAATCAAAAGGCCATTGCCCGTCAGCACGCCAAATCGGTAACGCGTTCGTATGATGCGCTAAACCTTGTTGTTGCGCATTTGGGTGGCGGCATCAGTGTCGGAGCACATTACAAGGGGCGTGTTATTGATGTAAACCAAGCTCTTGACGGCGAAGGACCCTTCTCCCCGGAAAGAAGTGGCACACTTCCCTCCGGTGCCCTCGTGGATATGTGTTTCAGCGGAAAACACTCCAAAGAAGAGATCAAGGATATGATCACCGGACAAGGCGGATTGGTTGCCTACCTTGGGACTAACGATGCTTATGAAGTCGAAAAACGCGCCCACGCGGGAGACAAAGAGGCAAAGTTGATTCAGAATGCAATGGCTTACCAGGTAGCAAAAGAGATCGGCGCGATGTCAACCGTCTTAAAGGGACAGGTTGACGCGATCCTCCTTACTGGCGGCATTGCCTATGGAAAACCATTCGTTGAGGCTGTTTCAGAAAGGGTCAGACACATTGGGCCGGTTTATGTCTATCCCGGTGAAGATGAAATGCGTGCTCTTGCAATGAATGGATTGATGGTTTTCAATGGAGAATCCGAGGCAATGGAATACAAATAAGATATTTTAACATCCGGGTAACTAGTTTTCTTCCGGGGCCACGGGCAGGATCAAAATAAAGGTGCTGCCCTCCCCCTCTTTAGAATAAAAATCAATGCGGCCACCAATCCCTGCAATAATGTTTTTTACCATTGAAAGGCCCAGCCCCATCCCTTTAGCTTTGGTCGTATAATAGGGTGTGAAAATGTTATCCTTCTGACTTTCAGGGATTCCGAAACCACTATCACTGATTTTTATTATACACTGATTTTGTTCCCGGAAGCATGCTACTTCTATTTCTGCAGTTTCATCTTTTTCGTACGCCTGTATGGCGTTCTTTATTAAGTTGTTAAACACCCTGAGCATCTGTTTTCTGTCTGCATGAACAACAAGCTCCTGATTTTCACCGGAGAACAACAGACGGATATTCAGTTTTTCATGCCCCTTGTAAAGATCCAGCACCTCAGGAATAAAGGTTCGCAGGTTTATTTTGTCATTTTCTCCGGCCGGCATCTGTGCAAAGTCTGAAAACTCCCGGGCAATCACAGACAGGTTATCGATCTGTTCAACCATGGTCCTGGAAAAACGCTCCAGCCGATTATTCCAATCGGGCACCTTGTCTTTCCAGGCTTTTTCAAGATATTGAACGCTCAGCTTCATTGGTGTGAGCGGATTTTTTATCTCATGTGCCACCTGGCGCGCCATCTCCCTCCATGCCGTTTCTCGTTCGCTGCGGGCTAGCAAGTCGGCACTTACCGAAAGTTCATCAATCATCCGGTTGTATTCATTTATCAGGTTTCCAATTTCATCCTGTCGTGTCCAGACAATCTTCTCGTTCGTCTTTCCAAGCTGAATACGTGCCAGCTTTTCCCGAATAAGCTGTAGGGGCTTTGTCACATAATTGGATATGAACAGTGCCAATACAACAGCCAGCACAACCAGAAGCACATAAATGTTTACGAAAGCCACTAAAAAATAGGACAACTCGTTGCGTAAAGCGCTTTCGCGGGCAAAATACGGCAGGTTCAGGTAGCCAATTTTTTCATCATAGCGATTTAAAAGCGGTGTATAGGAAGACAGGTATTGCAGGTTTCCGATTTGCTCTGTATGAATGAAGTGGCTTTTCTGTTCTTTGTGGATATTATGAAATGCAATGGGATGCATATTGCTGCCCACAAGGCCTTCTTCAAATACTCTTGGCCGACTGGATGCGATCAAAAAGCCATGCGTGCTATATATATTTACATCAGTAAAAAAGACATTGGAATATTTCAGTAAAATGTCATACAGGTAATGTTGCATGGTATAATCCAGATAATATTCATCTGCAAGTGTGCTTTCAATTTCTGCCAATACGCTGTGGGTTTTTTCATTAAGGAAGGTCGTGTTTTTGTTTTCATAAATATTAAAAATAAAAAACACGGAAGCCCCACCAAAAGTTAGCGCCGACAACAGTAAAATGGCAATCATTGAGAACTGAACCCTTTTCCTGAAGTTCATTTTTAACAGATCGCGTGGCCTTGTTCTGTTTACCAATAGCCAGAACACCATTACCAGAATAATAAAAGTGATAAACAGGTATGAGAAGGGTGCAACGGCTTCCAGAACGCTTATTTGAGGTCTGCTAACCATGATCAGGGTGTCTTCGTCTTTCTGATATGCCAAATGGTGATATCCGCCAAAGCTAAATCTAGTAAACTCCTGGTCAGGAACTTCATAAACATCCACATGAATATTGTACACAAAAGAACCAATTTCATTAACCAAAATGCCGTTTTTGTATGTTGCATACGAATAGTTCAAAAGTTCCCGGTTGATATCAACCGCATCATCTATCAGCAGCTCAGGAAAGCCCATATCACGTACAAGTACTTTGGCGTCAAACTCGATATAAAGGTGGTAAACGGGATAATCGCCCTCGGTAGAATGTTCGGTCGATAAATGTGTAATGTAGCTGTTTCTTCCTGTGTTGTTGTCCAGATAAATCAAATGATCGCTTATGGTTTGTTTGCCAAAAACACCTATGTAATCATCGAAAAAGGCAGCACAGGGCAATTCGATATTTGCCGGTTTAATTAAAAGCGGTTCTTCTGGCTGGCAAACGGTGATTTGCATATCATACTTGGCCCAAAAGTCATAAAAATAATGATACTGCAGATAGTTGTAGATGGCGGCCTCATTATACGGGTCGCGTTTGATCAGATTTTGCAGCTGATTGTCATTAAACAGGTCATTTTCGAATTCTCTGAAAAGGAATTCGGCTACAGGGTCTTGCTCTGAAGCCAATTGCAGGGCAAGGGTGTTTCTTTTATTCAGCTCTTTTACTTCATTAAACTGATACAGGGCAAATGTTGAAATGACGCTGAAAACAAACAATGCAATTACCAATGTTGACAAGCCGATCTTTTCCGGGTTTCTGCGACGATCAAGTTCAAAAACAAAAACAGATGATATTATCAGCATCCAAAGCAGGGGCTTCATGCCATACAAAACCAACGTCAGAACAATAAGCAACACGAGGGCGGCGATAAATGTGAGCACAAAATGGCGATGTGTCTGAACCAGGCTGTGCGTAAGTCTGCATAATACAATGCTGAAGAAATAGAAGGAAAAGAATATCAGACCGATGATCAGAAAACCGATCAGACTATATACATCAAGTTTCAGAATAAAGTTTACGTCGAGGTTCAGATGGGAATTGATCACGAGGCCCTGTATAAGGTATATCGCCAGCGCACAAATTAAATAAATCAGGGTAATCAGTCCAAAACCCATTAGGACGGCAGAGACTTTATTTCGCGGTGGAGTTATTGGTATGTTCCGCAGGTTATGAAACAAGAAGTATCCGAATGCTGTAATCAGCAGCAGGTGCAGCAGCAAATCTCCGAGAGACGGTAAAAACACCGAGGCCGCGTAGAGTTCCGGAGAAAACATATATCCATCATAAAAAACACCCGGAATTTTTAACCATACAGACAGGAAGCGCATTGCAAAAAGACTGATTAAAAAGCCTGCAATGGCGGTGCCTTGTTTTCCGGCCTGAAACAAACGTGAAAAATACCTGAAGGTGGTGTAAATAAGAATAAGCCAGGCGGCAATTGCAGCAATAAGAGACAAAAAGTAGATTACCCCAACAGTCATAATAAGTGCCTGCTCTCTGTGAACTGCAAGTGAAAACAAGAAGTTTCCTTCTGAATCCATTATCATATAGCCGGCATCCGGGCGGTCAGAGACAAAGAATAGCGACTCGAGTCCGGGCAGATTCTCCTGGAACTTGTTTTCTAAAAACTCATTCTGGTACTTATAGTTTGTTTTTACAGCATAAAAAACCACATAAACCTGATTATCAACTTCATGCGTTTGATAATAGTACCAACCGTTGTCTTTTTGCAAAGCACCGCTGGTGTTCACATGAAAATCTATGTTATGCAAAGGAATGGCGTTATGCGACCAGAATGTCAATTGGTTGTTTTGAATCACAAAGAATGCAATTCCCTTATCATAAAACTTTTTATGCAATTTTTCAAGATAATGGGGGTCATTGATGCTTTGTCCACTTGATTCAGCATACTGTTCAACAAACTTCATTAATTCTTTATTCACCATTTGTTCACTTTCCAGGAAAGCTATCTGGAAACGGTGCGCATGATCATCGCTGTCGGTTTTTACTGTACGCACCTGATAGGCGACACCACTAAGGAGCAATGCCAACAGGGCAAGCAATAAGTTTTTCGAAAGTTTTATCAGGCTGGATCTTTGCATGGCCATAGGCGTGTATGTGATAGGTAACAAACAGGATGCCAGTTTGTGCTAAATTACGAAAAAGAGGTAAACGAATGGTTTTTTGATTAGCAAATACAGTTGAAGATTGTTGAATCGTTGATTTGTTGAATTGTTGAATTGTTGAATCGTTTATTTGTTGAATCGTTGAATCGTTTATTTGTTGAATCGTTGAATTGTTGAATCGTTGATTTGTTGAATTGTTGAATCGTTTATTTGTTGAATTGTTGAATCGTTTGTTTGTTGAATTGTTGAATCGTTGATTTGTTGAATCGTTGATTTGTTGAATCGTTGATTTGTTGAATCGTTGATTTGTTG
>SKSI01000025.1 GCA_007123065.1 Bacteroidales bacterium | reverse complement strand
CCTGAACCTGCTTGTTCATGGCGCTGATCTTTTCTTCAAGCGTCGCATTTACCTTCGACAGCTGTTCAAGACTCTGATCTTTGAGCTCTTTTTGTTCTGTCTTAAACTCATCAAACTTTTCCTTTTGCTCTTTGGAAAACTCTTTGAGGCTGGCATTGAGTTCTGTTCTGTTCTCCTTGGCGATTCGGGCATTTTCTTCACGGTTGATCCGGAAATCTTCCCTCAGATTGCCCTCTATTCGCTGCAATGCATCTCTTAGCTGATTCATTCCCGCATTCAGTTCATTCATCACCTTTTCAACATCCTGATTCACTCCGGGCGAACGGTCTTTTTTCAACATCTTTATTAAAAGAAAAAACAATGTTATGATGATGCATACATTTAAAACCAGAATCAATATTTCCATGGTTATTTATTTTATTGATGATTCATTTATTGCTGACAAAAGCCACACAGGCAAAATATGATATACTTTAGAGACTTTAGAGACTTATAAAAGTGTAAACTTAGAAAAAAAACAGGAGCAGACACTTGCAAAGGCATTTTTTGTTTCAGCAAGATATGAATTACGGCTTTCGTATCTTTGCACTTTCAAGCAAGTATCAAAATGACATATCCTTCCAACTTTGAGGAAAAAACCGGTTTTGACAGCATCCGCGTGATGCTCAGAAACTATTGCTACAGCTCTCTGGGTATCCGGCATGTGGAGGCGATATCCTTTCAGACTGATAAAGAGCTGATATCACTTATGCTGAACCAGGCAGAAGAGTTCCGTCAGATTCTCCTGTCAGGCAGAAATTTCCCGGGTTCCAATTATTATGATCCGGATGAGATATTTGCCATGTTACGGCTGGAGGACACGTTTGCAGAGCCGGAAACACTTCTGGACATCAAGCTTTCGCTGGAAACCATTCTGACTGTAATGCGCATTCTGAATGAGCGCAGTGATGATGACGCATCAAAATATCCGAATCTGAAAAAATTGCTGGACGGACTGATTGTCGAAAGCACCATCCCGGAGCAGATATCCGCAATTATTGATGAAAAGGCTAACGTGCGCAACAGCGCGTCTCTGGTACTTTCAGAGATCAGGCTTAAGATGCAGAAGCTGGAAAAGCAGGCCAACAACCGCATCGCGCGCATCCTTTCCGACGGCAAAAAGGATGGCTGGATACAAAAGGATATCGAACTCACGCTGCGCAACGGCAGGCAGGTTATTCCGGTTGCCGTTGCCTTTAAAAGAAAGATCCGCGGATTTGTACACGACCATTCCGCAAGCGGACAAACAGCATACCTGGAACCCGAAGAGGTATTTGAAATCAATAATCAGCGAAAAGATCTTGAGGCGGAAGAACGCCAGGAAATTATTCGAATTCTAAAAAAACTTGCAGATTATCTTCGCCCCATGATCCCGGACTTGCTTAAAGCATATGATATGTTAGGCAAAGTTGATGCGATCCGTGCCAAAGCAAAACTGGCGCTCGAAATGGATGGCATGAAACCGCACATCAAGGACAAGGCGATGCTCGATTGGGTGAACGCCAAGCATCCATTGCTTTACCTTTCCTATAAAAAACAAAACAAGCATGTTGAACCGCTTACAATAAACCTGGATCAACAACAGAGCATCCTGATCATTTCCGGGCCAAATGCCGGAGGCAAGTCTGTATGTCTGAAAACCTGCGGCCTGATTCAATACATGTTGCAATGCGGACTGCTCGTTCCCGTGGCGTCACACTCCGAAGCCGGCATATTTAACCGTCTGTTTATCGATATCGGGGATGAACAGTCATTGGAAAACGATCTGAGTACATACAGCAGCCATCTGTTAAACATGAAGCATTTCATCAGTCATTGCAATGACCGGTCGTTGTTTCTGATTGATGAGTTTGGTGCCGGAACAGAACCACGCATCGGAGGCGCGATTGCAGAAGCGATTCTTGAGCAGCTCCATACACAGAAAGCTTTGGGTGTAATTACAACACACTATGCCAATCTAAAGCTGATGGCAGGCAGGTTTGAGGGGATCGTAAATGGTTCGATGTTGTTTGACAGCAAAAACATCAGGCCCCTTTTCAAGCTCAAAACAGGCACGCCGGGCAGCAGCTTTGCATTTGAGATTGCCAAATCGATCGGGCTTCCGGCATCTATCCTGGAGAAAGCATCTGACAAGGCCGGTGTGCAGGACCTGGATTTCGATATCCAGCTTCAAGACCTGGAAGTACGAAAAGCAGAGCTGGATGAGAAAGAGCAGACTATTCGCCACGCTGATAATTTCCTGGCGGAGATCATTGACCGGTACGAGCGGATGAATAAAGAGCTGGAGCAGCGGAAAAATGAGATCATCCTGCAGGCCAGGAATGAAGCAAAAGAGATCCTTTCAGGCACCAACAAAGTCATAGAAAGAACCATCAGAGAGATTAAGGAGTCGCAAGCGGATAAGGATAAAACCAAAGAGGCGCGCAAGCATCTGGAGCAATTCACAGAGGATCAGGAAAAAGTCCTGACAAATATCCCTCCTGTCATTCCCCGAAAGAAAAAAGCAGAAAAAAAGAAAAAGCAGAAGTCACCGGCAGTACAAACCGAGAACACGCCTTTACAAATCGGTGATGCCGTTCGGGTAAAAGGTCAGGAAAGCATAGGAGAGCTGACAGAACTATCAGGAAAGAAGGCTGTAGTAAGCTACGGAAGCATCAAAGTAAAAACAAACCTTACCGGTTTAGAGAAAATAAAGAAAAGCAGCCTCAGGAAAGAGCCTGCCCGTACCACTGCTTCAAAAAGAATGTTTGATATCAATGAAAAGGCTGCTTCTTTCAGACCGGATATTGACATAAGGGGCGCCAGAGCGGATGAAGCACTTAAAAAACTGCAGCGGCATATTGATGATGCATACCTGTTGGGGGTGCCTCAGATTCGCATTTTGCATGGCAAGGGAGACGGCATTCTTCGGCCTGCGATCCGGGATTTTCTAAAAGAAGTACCACATGTGAACCGTTACAGGGATGAACACCCTGACAGGGGTGGCGCAGGTATAACTATTGTGGATTTTTCAGGATAAAGCCTGCTTATTCAGCACTTTCTGAATCAAAAAGCTCTAACTGGTTCTCAGTCACATACGATGGAGGCGGTGGCTCGGTCTTATAGCGTGCCACATGATTGTTTACAAGGGTCTTCATAAAACGCACCGGTGTAAGCTTATGCGTTTTACAATATCTGTCCAGGGCTTTTTTCTGGCTTTCTGTAAGTTTAAAGCTGACCTGACGGTATTTGATACCCTTTCTTTTGCGCCTGCGTCGCGGCACCGGTGCTTTTTTTGTTTCCATGTTACTAATTGTTGACTTCTCTAATCAGATATACGGCAACGGGAAAGTGGTCACTATATCCGCCCAGATAAACTCCTCCGCCAAATGACCGGTAAGGATACCCCTGAAAACGCCCTGAAGGTTGGCGTAAAAATGGCCTGTTAAACACCTCAGCACGTAAATATGTAAAATCACTGTAATCGTCACTCAGTAAAGCAGGTGTAAATAAGACCTGGTCGAAAAGGCTCCAGGCATCACGCCAGGCATTGGTTCCAACCCCCCGGCGATAAAAAGACTCAAAAGGATTATACAGTTCATCTTCCTGTATCCCTTCCTTTTTTCCACGCGAGCGCAAATGCTTACGTATGCTGATGTCTGTCGGATTATCATTGAAGTCGCCCATCATAAACACTCTTGCACCGGGTTCCGCCTCAAGGATGGAGTCAATCGCGTTCCGCGCGATATCCGCTTTGGCGATCCTTCCCGGACGGCTGCGTGCTTCGCCACCCACACGGCTGGGCCAGTGAGCTACGATGAAATGCATCCGTTCACCAAGCAGGTTGCCGGTAAGCAGCAACTGATCGCGGGTTACAAAATCAGGACGATCCGGAACAACCGTTGGGTAATTCTTATGACTGATGTACTCAAAATAATCTGGATTGTAAAAGAAAGCGACATGAATCCCTCTGCGGTCAGGGCCTTGCTCAAACACCACCTGGTAATTCCTGTCACGGATCCTTTCATGCGCAGCAAGATCTTCGAGTACGTCCGTGTTTTCCACTTCGGCCAGACCGATCACCGCCAGTCCATCAGGATTAAAATCACTACCCAGCTTGTCGAGTACTTCAGCAAGATTGTCAAGTTTCTCTAAATATCTTTCAGTATTCCAGCGGTTGCTCCCTTCAGGTGTAAAGTCATCATCGCGGATATTCGGATTATTGATGGTATCAAATAAGTTCTCCACATTATAAAAACCTACACCCACCCCAATAAATGATCTTTTGTCATTTTGCGCACAGGCAAAATGCACTGCTACAGCAAGAAGCACAACACATAAAACAAACGAACCGGCAGTCCGGAAAAAACGCATGGCCTTATTTATTTTCATAATAAATGATTAAATTTGACGCTCAAAAATAAACAATTTAATGAACATCAACCATATTCTTCAGTTATATTTGGAGATCGGCTGTTCTGGTTTTAAACAAATTTCAAATTGATCATGAAAGAAAAAATAATCGGGATCATACTCTTACTGATGTTTAGCGCGCCCGTTTTTGCTCTGCGCGGAATGGAAGAAGAACAACAACCTACAGATACACTTGCACGGAATGAGCAAACAGAAAGGGAGATCCCTGTTCTTACCTTATCGATATCTGACATTGAAGGTGAAGAAGACTCTCACGACATTTCAAGCTTGCTGCAAGGCTCCAGGGATATTTATATAAATACGGCAGGATTCAATTTTGGATCAGCGCGTTATCGTATCCGCGGATACGATTCAGAAAACACACGCGTAATGATCAACGCCATTCCGGTAAATGACCCGGAAACCGGCAGGGCATTTTACTCTGTCTGGGGCGGACTGAATGATGTGACCCGAATGACAGAGCCTGTTAACGGGCTTGGTGCTTCACGTCATACATTCGGTGGGATTGGTGGTGCCACGAACATCGTGACACGTGCTTCCCGATTTGGAGAAAACACCAGGCTGACTTATTCCAGTGCAAACCGCTCGTACAACCACCGGATGATGTTTACCCACAGCACAGGGATGCAGGATAACGGCTGGGCGCTGACCCTCAGCGGCTCACGTCGCTCCGCCAATGAAGGCTATGCTCCTGGAACTTTTTATGACGCCTGGGGATATTTTCTCTCTGCAGAAAGACAACTCAACGACAACCACAGCATCGGATTGATCGCTTTTGGCGCACCATCACGCACCGGAAGGCCCGGAGTTGCCGTTCAGGAGGCATATGACCTGGTTGACGACAACTACTACAACCCGAACTGGGGCTGGCAAAACGGAGAAAAACGCAACGCACGGGTGAACCATTACCACAACCCATGGGTGATCCTGTCTCATTACTTCACACCATCAAGTCAAACAGAAATATCCACCAGTGCAGCCTACAGCTTCGGCCGTGGAGGATCCTCAGCACTGAACTGGTACGACAGCCATAAGTCTTTTGACCATCCCGACTATATGTTTGCCGGCGATCCAAGACCCGACTATTATCGCTGGTTGCCCAGCTGGCACCAAAACGATCCCTCAATGTTCAACCTCATCACTGAGCTTTGGCAGACAGACGATACGTTCAGACAGATCGACTGGGAATGGTTCTACAATGCTAACAGAAGAAATTTGTTTACTGTAGAAAATGTTGATGGCATCGAAGGAAATAACGTAACCGGAATGCGGTCAAAATATATCGTTGAAGAGCGCCGAAACGACAGAACGCAAATGATATTCAACAGCAATATTGAGCACATCATCGACCCAACCCATATTTTATCGGGCGGCATCAACGTATCGTTATCGCAAACACATCAATTTAAAACCATTGAAGACCTGCTGGGCGGCGATTTCTTTTACGACATCGATCAGTTTGCTGAAAGAGACTTTGCTGATCCAATGATGGCACAACCCGACATCAATAATCCCAACCGCATTGTTACCGAAGGGGATGTCTTTGGTTATGACTTTACCGGCAACATCAACGAATACTCACTATTCGCACAAAGCGAATGGATCCTGCCGCGCTGGGACTTTTTTATCACCGGTATGCTGTCGCATACTACTTTCTGGCGCACAGGACATATGAAAAACGCACGATTCCCTGACAACTCCTTTGGGGACAGTGAGAAACAAAACTTTACCAACTTTGGATTAAAAGGTGGCGCAGTATTTAAGATCACGGGAAGACACTATATAGAATCCAATGCCGCCTACATGACCCGCGCACCATATTTCAGAAATGCCTACATCTCTTCAAGGGTAAGAGACAATGTGATCGAAAACCTGAACAGTGAAACCATCATGTCGGGCGACCTGAGCTACATCATACGCTCCCCATTCATCAAATCCCGACTGACATTATTCTATACGGAGTTTCAGGACCAAACCTGGTCGCGCAGCTTCTACCACGACGAACTGCGTACATTCGTTAACTACATCATGACAGACCTTGACACCCGCCACATGGGTATTGAACTTGGAATTGATCTGCAGCTGACCTCAACCATTTCAGGTTATATCGTTGCCGGAACAGGTGAATATATTTACAATTCACGTCCGCAGGTTACCATTGCCAGAGACAATGACTTTGAGATCATGGCCGAAGGGCGTGAAGTATATCTCGAGAATTACAAGATTGGCGGAATGACGCATACTGCAGGTTCCGTAGGCCTGAGGTACAACAGTCCGAGATACTGGTTCGTAGGTGTCAATGCCAATTTCTTTGATGACATCTATATCGACATCAACCCAGACAGAAGAACTGCCGAAGCGGTGGGGAACCTGGTTGACACCGACCCGCAATGGGAACAACTCCTTGGTCAGGAGAAGATGGACTTCAACTACACAATGGACATTTTTGCAGGAAAATCGTGGCGTATTCGCAGACAGTACTTCATCAACTTCAACGTCAGCGTTTCAAATTTTCTCGACAATAAAGATTTCCAGATTGGCGGTTTCGAACAGCTCAGATATAATGCAACCAACCCGGATCAATTCCCGTCAAAATACTTCTACTTGTACGGAAGGACATATTTCGCAAACCTGGCATTCAGGTTTTAATGATGGAGGTTAGAAGTTAGAGGTTAGAAGTTGGAAATTAGAAATTAGAAACCAGAAACCAGAAACCAGAAATCTAAATCATAGGTTAGAGGTTCGGTTGTATATCATGATTAAGAGGTTTCGCAAACTCAGTTTATAACATCTTTAAAAACAAAAATATGATACTTAGTAAAAAAAATATTTTCCTGTTCATCTTTCCGGTGATGGCGCTGCTATTGATGCCGGGATGTATTCATGATGATTTTGATGAGCCCCCGTTGAGCGACATACCGGTTGGTACGGTTTTGACCATCTCAGAATTGCGTGAAATGTACAATGATGAAGCCATCTTGTTTGAAGACGACTATTCTGTTTATGGCACAGTTACTATGGACGATAAGTCGGGAAACATTTACAGAAGCGCTTTCATCCAGGATGAAACAGGAGCCATCAACCTTCGCCTGCAGGCTCCCGGTGCAATTTACCAGGGCGACTCCGTACGCATCTACCTTAAAGGAACCATAATGGATTCGTATATGCAGATGATGCAGCT
>SKSI01000045.1 GCA_007123065.1 Bacteroidales bacterium | reverse complement strand
TATTAAACCATCATCACAGGTCTTTCAGATAGAATTATCTTAACCTTAATCTTAATCTTAACCTTAACCTTAACCTTAACCTTAACCTTAACCTTAACCTTAACCTTAATCTTAACCTCAGAATATGGCACAATTTGAAAGCGATTGCATCACCTTGAACACAGATTGTAAAACCGTATTTGATTTTCTGGGAGATTTCCGGAATTTTGAAGAACTTCTCCCTTCACAGGTAAATAACTGGAAGGCCAACGAAGAATCCTGTTCATTCACCATACAGGGTATGGCAGATCTTTCGATGCGTATTGATGGGAAATATCCTTACACCAATATCCATATAGTTTCTGATGGTAAAACCCCTGTTGCCTTTAAACTCGATTATTTCTTCAGGAAAATGGATGAGAATGTTTGTCAATGCTCCATCGTTTTTGATGCGGATTTGAACCCTTTCCAGAAAATGGTTGCTTCCAATGCGCTTCAGAACTTTGTGAATATGCTTGGCGAAAAGCTGAAGGAGCGTTATACCTAGTGTCGTGTCAATTGACATGATACCAGTGTAAATCTGATTCTAAAGCAGGAATTCAATCTCTTTCATGCCGTATTCCCTGATGTTATTCCGGTCATCTCTGAGAATCAGCTTACCGTAGTCACTAACACCTTCAATAGTTGCATCAAATACTTTATCATTCTTTCTGAATGTTATATACCGGCTATAGCCAAGCATTTGTTTGAGGTATAGCTCGTTTATCTTATTGTGATCCCCTTGTTTGAGAATGGTGTAGAAATGACAAATGTTTTTGTTTAGTTTGAAAAGACAGGTTTTCACATGTATTTGTTTCCCTGTAATAAGTGCCAGTGATATTGGATTCGGAACATCTTCCGGAAAATGGATCTGGTTGATATTGATGCCAATGCCGACCACACAACATTCAAAGGTTTGACCCTGGATCCGGTTTTCGATCAGAGTGCCGGATATTTTTTTGTTTTCGTAGTAGATGTCATTGGGCCATTTGATGCGGAATTCATATTCCGGAGCTATTTGTTGCAACGTACTGCATATTGAAATTGCAATACATTTATTCAGGATAAACTGCTTGCCCGGTTCCAGAAAAACAGGTTTGAAAAAAAAGGAACAGGTGAGGTTTTTCCCTGCTTCGCTATGCCATTTTGTGGTGCCCATTCCCCTGCCGGCCTGCTGTTTGCCGGCCCAAAGGATCAGACCTTCAGGTATTGGTTGTCCTGAATCCGCCAATTGCCAGATTTCCTTGTTTGTGGAATCGGCTTCTTTCAGAAATATAATATGTGGCGTTGAATTCTTCATTGTTTCCTTTCGCTGCTAAGTTATCACATTTTGTTATATTTGGTTCCCAATGGTACGGCGTTTGGTGAAAGTACATTAAAATCAGTAAAAATCATTAATTTTGCATTGTAATAAGCAACAAATCAAAAAGTAGCGAATGACAGAAAAAACGAAGGGAAAGGACCCGTCAGTTTTACTGGTTGATGCAGTAAAAAAGGGCATGTTGGATAAGAAGGCTCAGGAAATTCTCAGTCTAAACCTCGGAAGGATAAACTCCACAGTATGTGATTTTTTTGTTATTTGTCACGGGACTTCGAGTACCCATGTTGGTGCCATCGCGGACTCCGTTGAGGAGGCCGTGAGGCAGCAATGCGGCATTAAGCCCGGGCGGCGTGAGGGTTTTGTGAATGGGGAATGGCTGCTGATTGATTATTTGGATGTTGTTGTGCACATTTTTCAGGAACCCGTTCGAAGGTATTACCGGCTGGAAGAGCTCTGGGCTGATTTACCTGCTGAAAGGGTTGAGGATTTTTAACATAAACAGGATTATTAAGATTGTTACTTTTATATGAAACAGAAAGAGATCAAAGAGGGTCGGCTTCTCAATGCTTTCGGTCAGGAACAGCAAAATAAAGGGAAGCAACAGCCCCATACACCTCCCAAACCCCAGGATCAGGATAAAGGAAATAAAAAGGGTGGCAAAAAACCTGGTTTTAATTTTTACTGGGTTTATGCAATTCTTGCTGTTATTTTTATCGGGCTACAGTTTTTTAACTGGGGAGGCTCTGCCGTAGAAATATCTCAAATGCGCTTTGAGAACGAAATGCTTATCTGGAATGAAGAGGATGGCAATGATATTGAGAAGATCAAGATCATCAATCAGGAACTCGTTGAGGTTTTCATTAAGGAAGACCGTCTTTACAAAGAAAAGTACGAGGATGCTGCTACTGGCCGTGGCTTTGGTGATGTCCCCAGGCCGCATTATGTTTTCCAGATTGCTTCAGTAGAGAATTTTGACAACCACATCAGGGAGGTGCAAACGGAATGGCCCAGGGAAGACCGTTTTCCCATTTATCCTGAAACGCGCAGAAGCTGGGGCACCGATGTGCTGAGCTGGCTTTTACCGATCGGACTGCTCATTGCTTTCTGGATTTTCATCATGCGCCGGATGGCCGCAGGCGGCGGTCCGGGAGGGCAGATCTTCAACATCGGCAAATCCAAGGCTACATTGTTTGACAAAGACACCCATGTCAATATCGATTTTAAAGATGTTGCCGGTCTTGAAGAAGCTAAGATAGAGTTAATGGAGATTGTCGACTTCCTTAAAAAGCCTCAAAAATATACCGAGCTCGGCGGAAAAATACCCAAAGGTGCTTTGCTCGTTGGTCCGCCCGGAACCGGAAAAACCTTGTTGGCAAAAGCGGTTGCCGGACAGGCGCAAGTTCCGTTTTTCTCGTTAAGCGGATCTGATTTTGTTGAAATGTTTGTTGGAGTCGGTGCTTCAAGGGTTCGGGACCTGTTTAAACAGGCCAAAGAGAAAGCACCCTGCATCATTTTTATTGATGAAATTGACGCAATTGGTCGTGCACGTGGAAAAAACCCGGTTACCGGGTCAAACGATGAACGTGAAAATACACTGAATCAATTGCTGACGGAGATGGATGGCTTTGGTACCAACGTTGGGGTGATCATCCTGGCTGCCACGAACAGGGCGGATGTGCTCGACAGGGCACTGCTGCGTGCCGGTCGTTTCGACAGACAGATTCACGTGGAAATGCCGGATCTGACCGAACGTGAGGCGATCTTCAAGGTTCACATGAAACCAATTAAGATGGCCAATGACATCAACGCCGACTTCCTGGCGAAACAGACTCCGGGTTTTTCCGGGGCCGACATCGCCAACGTTTGCAATGAAGCAGCATTGATCGCTGCACGTCGCAACCGTAAGGAGGTGTGCAGGCAGGATTTTATGGATGCCATAGACAGAATCGTTGGCGGACTTGAAAAGCGCAACAAGATCATCTCTCCGATAGAGAAAAAGGTGATCGCTTATCACGAATCGGGACATGCAGCCGTAAGCTGGATGCTTGAGCACGCCCACCCGCTTGTAAAAGTAACTATAGTTCCGCGAGGGAAAGCCCTTGGAGCTGCCTGGTACCTCCCCGAGGAACGACAAATTTCTACCTTTGAGCAGATGTTTGATGAGATCACCAGCACTCTTGGAGGAAGAGCAGCAGAAGAACTGATATTCGGGAAAATCTCTACCGGAGCGCTCAATGACCTTGAAAAAATCACCAAGCAGGCATATGCCATGGTTGCTTATTTCGGATTGAACAAAAAGATCGGAAATATCAGCTATTACGATTCCAGCGGACAGAGCGAGTATTCGTTCACAAAACCGTACTCTGATAAAACAGCGCAGCAAATTGATGAAGAAGTCAGGAAAATGGTAGAGAAAGCCTATCAAAGGGCCATAGAGGTGCTGAACGAAAACAAGGAAAACCTGGTAAAGCTCGCCGAACTGTTGCTGGAAAAAGAGGTAATCTTCCGGGAGGATCTGGAAGCCATTTTTGGGAAGCGTCCTTTTCCTGATGCAGAGCATGCCAAGGAAAAAGAATTTCAGATCGGGCCTTCTCCCATCAAACAGGAAAATGAGCCACCGCCAACCAAAGGGGAGCGCAGATCAGAATAATAATTCATTATGAAGGAAAGCACATCGAAAGAAAAAGTCTTGAAAAGCATCAGAGATGCGCTGGTTAACCGGATGCAGGCACCCTATCTGGATGCCGATGTGGAAAGCAAGCTTTTTAACGGGTTGGGTGCTGATGATCTTGAAGAATCTTTTGCCAGGGCATTCATTAAGGCTAATGGTAAATTTGTCTTTTGCCCTGAAGTTAATGACCTTGTGGAGAATCTCCAGGCTCTGATCCATCAATTATCTTTAAAAAAGCTCTATTGCAAAGAAGACTTCCTCTTGTCTTTGCTTCAAGCACTGGGAACAGAGATCGAGCAAGATTCGAAAAATATATTTTCTTGTGATGCCTCTGTAAGCAGCTGTGAAGTATTGATTGCAAGACACGGCACCATCGTATGCAGCAGTGGTATTGCCGGACGAAAGGGACTGGTCGTACCACCCGTCCATATTGTTGTTGCCACCAGCCATCAGTTGGTGCAAAGCATTGCAGATGCACTTCAGTACATTGATGATAAATATGGAAAAGAAAAGCCTTCTCTGATTAGTTTCCATACGGGTCCCAGCCGCACTGCCGATATTGAAAAGACTTTGGTGCACGGGGCACATGGTCCGAAAGAGCTTTATCTTTTTTTACTGGATGTGAATGCGACAAAAAGCTGATCCCAATGGAAGAAAACTGGAGTAAAGTATATAGTTCCGCTTTTGAACATAAAATGGAAATTACGCAGGCAGTCCTAGAAGACGAAGGGATCAAAAGCGTTATTATCAATAAAAAGGACTCCTTCTATCTTTTTGGCGAACTTGAACTTTATGTGCATGCTGACCAGGTAATGAAGGCAAAGCAGATCATTAAAAAAGAATCGTTGTGAGTAATCTGGCCACAAGAACTTTAACCGGAATCATTTTGGTTGTGCTGGTAATTGCCGCCATTATCACAGACCGGCACCTGTTTGCCCTTCTTTTTCTGATTTTTACCATTGTCGGATTGTGGGAGTTCTACTCAATGGTGGAAAGGGCCGGCGTTTTTCCCAATAAAGCCGGAGGGATTGTTGCAGGTATAGTTCTGTTTGCCACAAATGCACTGATTGCAATAAATCTGCTCGAGCTAGAATTTCTGCTTATCAATTTTGTGTTTATTTTTCTGATCTTTTTGCTCGAACTTTACCGGAATATCCCTAATCCATTCACAAATATTGCTTTTACTTTTTTTGGTCTGTTGTATGTAGCCGTTCCATTCTCCCTTTTGAATTATTTCCCGAATCCTGCTTTTTTACCCGGTGTATACCACTCCAGCTTATTGCTTGGTTTTTTCTTTCTGATCTGGATCAATGACACCGGAGCTTTTGTTGTCGGTACAGCCATAGGGAAAAACCGCTTGTTTGAAAGAGTGTCGCCAAAGAAAACCTGGGAGGGAGCAATCGGGGGTGCTTTGCTTACATTCTTCTGTGCCTATATCGTTTCCTTATATTATACACAGATTTATCTCCGCGACTGGATGATTATATCAGGTATAATTGTTGTGTTTGGTACGTATGGGGACCTGTTTGAATCGATGTTCAAAAGAAGTATCAATACGAAAGACAGCGGCACCATTCTCCCCGGCCATGGTGGGGTGCTTGATAGGTTTGACAGCGTATTCATTGCTGCCCCTTTTGTGTTTGTTTATTTATTGATGACTTATTAATATCTGATGTGATATGAAATTCCATAAAGAGGGCCATATTATTGTTTTTATTGCTACAGTGATTTTGGTAATAATCTATGCATTTGCCTTAACCCTCAGTCAATGGTGGGCATACCTTGGTTTTCTGATTTTTTTGGTGATCTTTTTGGGGATCCTATATTTCTTCCGTGTACCGAAACGTAAATATATCGCTGACGAACAGGCTTTGTTTAGTCCGGCTGATGGCAAAGTAATAAAAGTTGAAGAAACAATAGAAGATGAATATTTCAAAAAGCCTATGCAGCACCTATCCATCTTTATGTCACCGCTGGATGTTCATCTGAATCGCTATCCTTCTGATGGAAAGATCATTTATTATCGTTACCATCCGGGCAAATATTTCGTTGCCTGGCATCCGAAGTCCAGTAAGCTGAACGAAAGGACTTCCATTGTTTTTGAGACCAAAACCGGTATTCAATATCTGGTTCGGCAAATTGCCGGTATGCTTGCCCGGCGTATTGTATGTTATGCAAGTGAAGGGAAGGAAGTAAAGCAATGTGATGAACTGGGCTTCATCAAATTTGGTTCCAGACTTGATCTGTTCCTCCCGCAAGAGCTGCAGGTTCTGGTTAAGCCGGGCGATTTGGTGAAAGGAGGTGTTTCAAAACTGGCTATGATCAGGAAGGAGCCTGCCCCTGCTTCTTAAGCAAAGGATATTTGCCCTGTTTATATTTCAGTGAAACCATCTGATGATTTTTTTCTACCGTTCGGCTTAATGTGCAAGCATCCTGTCTGATAAGGTTTTATATCATAAAAATTCTTATATTTGATGTTATAAAAACAGTCAAACATCCAGGAATTGAACTTACAGGCCATTTTGCTGAAATATTGGGGATTTTCTTCCTTCCGACCATTGCAGGAGGACATAATCCGCTCTGTTATAGAGGGGAATGATACCCTGGCACTTCTTCCTACGGGAGGAGGAAAATCGCTGTGTTACCAGGTGCCCGGGATGGCAAAGGATGGGCTGTGTATCGTTGTTACGCCGTTGATTGCCCTGATGAAAGATCAGGTGCAGGCTCTGAAATTGAAAGGGATCAATGCTGTTGGTATCTATCATGGAATGAGTAAGGTGGAGATTGACAATGCGATTGATAACTGTGTATATGGCAATGTCAGATTTCTGTATTTAAGTCCGGAGAGGCTTGTGACCGATATGATGCGAAGCCGTCTAACTAAAATGAATGTTAGTCTGCTGGCCGTGGATGAAGCACACTGTATCTCTCAATGGGGTTACGATTTTCGTCCGCCCTACCTTCGTATTGCAGAGATCCGTGAGCTGATTCCGAACACCCCGGTGATGGCTTTAACTGCTACGGCCACCACACAGGTTGTTGAAGATATCCAGGAAAAGCTTGATTTTAAAGATGCCAATGTCTTTCAAAAAAGCTTTGAAAGGAAGAATCTGGCCTATATGGTTTTCCGGGAAGAGGATAAGTTGAATAAGCTTTTAAAGATATGCAGGAAACAAAACGGCACGGGTGTTGTATATGTACGGAACCGAAGACGTACGCGCGAGATTGCTGAATGGCTAAAACAACAAAAAGTAGGTGCTGACTTTTATCATGCCGGCTTAAGTGCCCTGGAGCGAGATGCAAAACAGGATGCCTGGATGAAAGAACGGACCCGGGTGATCGTTTCGACCAATGCCTTTGGGATGGGAATTGACAAGCCAAACGTGCGTTTTGTTGTGCATATGGACCTCCCGGACAGTCCGGAAGCCTATTTTCAGGAAGCCGGCCGCGGAGGTCGCGACGGCAACAAAGCATTTGCTATTTTGCTGTTTAATGAAACCGATACGGACAGCCTGAAGCAATTTCTGGAAAGATCATACCCTTCGATCAAAGATATTAAAAAAGTGTATAACTGTTTGGGTAATTCTTTCCAGCTTGCAATTGGCAGCGGCAAGGATCAGAGTTTTTCTTTTGATGTATTTGACTTTGCCAGAAAATATAATTTTGATCCCTTCCTGGTTTTTGCAGCCATAGGCTTTCTTGAAAAAGAAGGCTACCTTGGAAGCTCGGATGCACTGGCCAATCCATCCCGGTTGATGATTATGGTCAGCAATGAAGAACTGTATCGTTTCCAGGTGGCAAACCCTCGCTATAACCCCTTTATTAAAATGTTGTTGCGCTCTTTTACCGGATTGTTTACCGAGTTTACAAAGATCAGGGAAGATGACATTGCCCGCCGTACGGGAATGTCAAGAAATGCTGTCAGGAAAACGTTTCAGGAGCTTCACAAGATGAATATCCTGCATTATAAAGAACAGAATGAAAAACCGGTCATCACGTTCCTTGAAGAAAGACTGGCTGCATCTGATTTAAGGATCTCCAAAGAGGTTTACCGTGAAAGGAAGGTGTTTGCCAGGAAACGGATGGAGGCGATGATCGATTATGTTTCGTCAGAAACAAAATGCCGGAGCCTTTTCCTGTTGGCCTATTTTGGTGAAAAAGGCAAAAAGCGTTGCGGACAGTGTGATGTTTGTCTTGAACGAAACCAAGCAGGAGTCTCTGCGTATGAATTCAACCGGGTGGTAAAAGCAATCAAACCTTTGATCTTGTCGGAGAAACACACCCTCGAGACACTTATGAATGCCATGGATCTGATGCTGCCTGAAGAGAAAATCCTCAATGTGATCCGATATCTCATCGATAATGGCAAAATATCCGAGAATGATGATGGGGTTCTTTCTTGGAAGTAAAACCGGACGCTATTTCCCATCCCCTCAGCCTTAACCCATAAGATATTTCCGTGCACAGGTCAAGCCCTGTGCCTACTGGTGGTATAACATCACCATAATCTTAATCCCGAATCGTAAACTCTCGGGACTTCGCTTACGCTCAGTCTCAATCTTAATCTTAATCCCGAATCGTAAACTCTCGGGACTTCGCTTACGCTCAGTCTCAATCTCAATCTTAATCTTAATCTTAATCTTAACCTTAACCTTAACCTTAACCTTAACCTTAACCTAAATGCTTCATGCATTCAGAACAATCTCCTGAAAAATGATCACAAGCGTTATTTTTTCTTTTTGGTTTATTAAAGAAATACTTATATATCTTGTATCCGGCCCAAACCGTAGCTGCCAGCAGGATGATTCCCGTTATGACCCATTGTGTAATCATATTGTCATTATAAATTAACTACAAAAACAAACTTCCTGTCTGATATACCAGGAATGCCACGATCCATGCAACTGCCGTTGTATAAATCACTGTAAACATTCCCCATTTCCAATGTCCCGATTCGCGACTTATGGTGGCGATCACCCCAATGCAGGGAAAATACAGCAGAACAAACAGCATAAATGACAGCGCCACCAATGGTGTGAATACAGGTTCTCCCTGGCGTGGTCCTGAAGTATAAACCTGGTTTTGAATTTTTTCCACGAGGCTTTGACTGTGTGTATGTACTGTTTCATCAACCTGATATAAAACGGCCAGCGTACTGACAACAATCTCTTTTGCAGCAAGTCCCGAGATGATACTGATCGTCATCTTCCAGTCAAATCCCAATGGTGCCATAACAGGTTGAATTGTTTTTCCAAGCCTTCCAATGTAGCTGTTTTCCTGACGTTCCAGGTACAAAGCGGATTCCATGTTCCTGATGGCCATCTCTTTTTCCAGGTTAAGGTGCGATAATGTCAAGGTATCCCCGGAACTAACCTCGTTCTTAAGTAAAGCGTACTCCGTTTCAATGCTTGCCGTTTTATTTTCCACGGTGTCAGTATAATTTGAACCGTTTGGAAAATAACCCAGTGCCCAAATGATGACGGATGCCACCAGAATGATCCCGCTTATCTTCTTCAGGTAGTGAACCGCTTTGCTCCACATGTGCAGGGTTATGGCTTTCATGGTTGGGATGCGGTAGGGTGGCAGCTCCATAACAAAAGGAGCTTCTTCTGAACGGAACAGCGTTTTCTTAAACAGGATTGCCGTGCCAATCGCGACCAAAATTCCTATAGCATAAATAATGAACAACATAGTGCCCCGGTAGCTGACAAAAAAGGCTGATATGAACAACACATAGATCGGCAAACGGGCGCTGCACGAGATGAACGGATTGATCAGCATCGTCAGCATCCGGTCATTGCGGTTAGAGAGCGTGCGGGTCGCCATGATTGCAGGTACATTGCAACCGAATCCCATAAGCATCGGGATAAATGATTTGCCATGCAGCCCTATCCTGTGCATCAGTTTATCCATGATGAATACGGCACGCGACATATAACCGGTATCTTCCATCAGGCTTATAAAGAAAAACAAGATCATGATATTGGGAAGAAATACGATGACACCCCCCACGCCACTTACTACACCATTTACAAGGAGATCTTTAAATGGCCCGGCCTGCATGTTTTGGTTCAGGTAACCGGCCAAAGCATCTACACCCCCTTCGATCCAATCCATCGGGTAAGCCCCCAGAAGGAAAGTAACTGAAAACATCACCCACATGAAGAAAAGAAAAATTGGAAAACCAAAGACCTTATGAGTCAGTATGGTATCGATTATCTCACTCATTTTTCTCTTTTCAGTCGGCCCCGGTTCTAAAGTCTCTTTCAATGCCCCGGAGATAAAACCGTATTTTAAATCGGTAATTACCGACTCTGCCGGTTCTCCAAATTCTTTTTCTATTTTAACAGACTCACGTTCCGACTCTTCCAGGATCTGTTCACTGTTTTTGCAAAACTTTTTGATCGTTTTTTGTGCTTCTTTGTCATTTTCCAGAAGTTTGACAGACAAAAACCGGGAAGAGATAATGTCAGTAAGGTGCTCATTCCCTTTAACCTTGATCTGATCCTGCACTTTTCCAATCGACCCCTCAACGATGCTTCCATAATTGATATGGATGTGTCGTTGTATATCATCCCTGTCTTCGTAAACCTCAATCACCTTGTCAAAAACCTCACGTATGCCTTTTCCTTTTGAGCTCACTGCAGGCACAATGGGGATTCCAATCATCTTTCCCAGGTTCTCGTAATCAAGAATATCACCCTTATCCTGAAGCTCGTCATACATGTTCAGTACCATCACCACGCGAATGTCCATGTCAATCAACTGCGTAGTCAAATAAAGGTTGCGCTCCAGATTGGATCCGTCTACAATGTTGATCACTACATCCGGAAACTTCTCTGTAATGAAATCCCGCACGAACACCTCTTCCGGCGTGTATGCGGAAATAGAATATGTTCCGGGCAGGTCAGTGATGTTAAAACGATAACCCTTGTGCTGGTAACGGGCTTCTTTTGCATCCACAGTCACGCCACTGTAATTCCCGACACGCTCCCTTGATCCCGAAGCGTGGTTGAAAAAGGTTGTTTTCCCACTGTTTGGATTGCCCACCAGGGCAACATTGATGTTGCTTCCGGGTTTTCGAAAAGTTGCGGACTTCTCTGTATACAGAACGCCGTCAAAAGATTGCTCCTTTGATGGACGAAAATCGGACTCGGGTATTACTTCAATAAGTTTCGCCTCACTGCGCCTTAGCGAGACATTGTAACCCATAATGTTGTATTCGATCGGATCACGCAGCGGCGCCTTTTTAATGACCTGAACAGTTTTGCCAACCACAAAGCCCATCTCAATGATGCGCCTGCGAAAACCTCCACGCCCTTTTACTTTAGTGATTATTCCCTTTTCCCCATTCTGTAAATCAAATAATGTCATGGAAATATGGATGTGCTGTATTTATTAAGATTGAATTAAAACAATGCAAAAGTAATTAAAAAATTGCTTGCTGACAAGAATAATTTAAACCATAACTTGTATCCGGCTTTGTACGAAAAAATAGTTTATCTTTAACATTCATTACTAACAATATGACAAAATTTATTCCTGATTATGTTAATAAGGATGCCGGGCTTCAGCCGCATCTGCGTACGATCTCAGGCAGGTTGCGAAAAGCCTGGAACAAAGCTCAGCAACTTGGTGGTCAATCCGGGTCGCTGGCAGCGTTTGCTATGGGATATCATTATTTTGGGATGCATCGTGATGCGTCGTCCTGGATCCTGAGAGAATGGGCACCCAATGCCACCAAGATTTATCTGTTGGCAGATTTTACCTCCTGGCTGCCTGACGAGCGGTATACCATGAAACCTGTTGGGGATGGTAAATGGGAAATGCGAATTTCTCATGACTTGTTTCAGCACAACGATCAATACAAACTTCACATTTGCTGGGAGGGAGGTTCCGCTGACCGTATTCCGGCCTGGGCCAGACGCGTGGTGCAGGATTCTCATACGCTTGTGTTCAATGCACAGGTCTGGCATCCGGAGAAACCCTATAAATGGAAACATAATGCACCCGTTGAACCACCGGCTTGCCCATTGGTGTACGAATCTCATCCGGGCATGGCTACTGAAGGCTACAAGGTGGGTACCTGGGAAGAGTTTCGGGTGCAAGTGTTGCCCCGGATTGAAAAAGCAGGCTATAATACCATTCAACTGATGGCTGTTCAGGAGCATCCCTTTTATGGTTCGTTTGGTTATCATGTGAGTAATTTTTTCGCACCTTCTTCACGATTTGGTACTCCTGAAGAACTTAAAGCATTGGTTGATGATGCCCACGGACGGGGTATTTATGTAATCATGGACCTGGTGCATTCGCATGCCGTAAAAAATGAAATTGAAGGCATCAGCCGTTATGATGGCACCTATTATCAGTTTTTTCACGATGGTCCGAGAGGAGATCATCCTGCATGGGACAGTCGCTGCTTTGATTATGGTAAGGATGAAGTGCTCCATTTTTTGCTTTCAAACTGCCGCTATTGGCTTGAAGAGTTTCGTTTTGATGGGTTCAGGTTCGATGGTGTTACCAGTATGCTTTACCTTGACCATGGTTTGGGCTCAGACTTCCGCGGTTATGATCAGTATTTTAATTTGAATCAGGATGAGGACGCCATTGTTTACTTGTATCTGGCTAACCACCTGATACACGAATTCAGCCCGCAGGCATTTACCGTGGCAGAAGAGATGAGTGGAATGCCCGGTTTGGCAACGCCGCAAAGTTTGGGCGGTATTGGCTTTGATTACAGACTTGCAATGGGTGTGCCCGATTTCTGGATCAGAACCATTAAAGAAAAGAAAGTGGATTTCTGGCACGTCGGGGAAATATTCCATCAGCTCAAAGGCAAACGTCTTGAAGAAAAAACCATCCATTACGCTGAATCCCATGATCAGGCATTGGTGGGTGATAAGACCATTATTTTCTGGCTGATGGATCAGGAAATGTATCACAATATGCATAAAGACAGCCGCAACCTGACTGTTGATAATGGAATGGCACTGCACAAGATGATACGTTTAATTACCCTGGCAACAGCCGGAAACGGATATCTGAATTTTATGGGGAATGAATTTGGCCACCCGGAATGGATCGATTTTCCCAATGCCCACAACAATTGGTCATACCATTATGCACGGCGACAATGGAATCTTGCTGACCATCCCGGTCTGAAATACAAATATCTGGCTGCCTTTGATGCGAAAATGATCCGGCTGTTTACAACAAATGAATTGCTTTGTAAAGAACACATTAACCTCTTCAAAGAGCATGTTTCCGATCAGGTGCTTATCTTTGGCCGCGGGGAATTCTTGTTTGTATTCAACTTCAGCCCGTTCAGGTCTTATACCGATTATGCAGTGCAAGTTCCTGAAGGCAATTATAAAATGGTTCTTAATACTGATTCCCAAAAGTTTGGCGGTTTTGACAGAATTGATCCATCTGTCATCTACCCGGCCGACTCAGACAGCACGTTCGGAGAATTAAAATTGTATATCCCGTCGCTCTGCAGCTTTGTTTTAAAAAAAACCAATTAACCTCAGATGTATTTCAGCACATAGATCAAGCCCTGTGTCTCTTAATCTTAATCTTAATCTTAATCTTAATCTTAATCTTAATCTTAACCTTAACCTCAACCTCAACCTCAACCTCAACCTCAACCTTAACCTCAACCTTAACCTTAACCTCAACCTTAACCTTAACAATGAAGTCTATCAAATTACAAACCCGAATCAAGGCAACACCTGAAGAGGTTTATCTGGCGCTAACGAATCCGTTTACCATTGAGTTATGGACAGGTGAACCTGCCGTGATGAGTGAGGAACCCGGCTCTGAATTTATGATGCTGGATGGCTATATCACCGGAAAAAACATCGCCTTTGAACCCAATAAATCCATTCAGCAAATCTGGTATTTTGGTGAGAATCATCACTCTGAAGTCTCAATAAAAATATTTCCCGAAAAAGCTTACTGTCAGATCCGGATTGAGCACACGGATATTCCTGATGATGCTTATGGTAATATGCTGGAAGGTTGGAAGGATGTATATCTTGAATCACTGAAAACCTTTTTTGAGCTTTAGCCTATCCTATACATTGAAGCGCACGTGAAAGATATCGCCATCCTGCACGATGTAGTTTTTCCCTTCAATGTTGAATTTTCCGGCCTGCTTGCACGCATGTTCTGAGCCAAGGGTCAGGAAGTCATTAACCTTCATCACTTCGGCACGGATGAAGCCGCGTTCCATATCACTGTGGATGACACTGGCGGCTTTTGGAGCCGGTGTGCCCTCGGTAATGGTCCAGGCCCTTACTTCTTTCGGACCTTCGGTAAAAAATGTTTTTAATTTCAGTGTTTGATAGGCGGCACGGATCAGTTTGTTCACTGCAGGTTCTTCAATGTCCATATCTTTAAGAAATTCCTGACGGTCCTCTTCGTCCTCTAACCTGGCAATTTCCGATTCCGCTTCGGCAGCGATCACCAGCATTTCACGTCCTTCTTCCTCAATGGCAGGGCGCACTGCTTCCACATGGGCGTTTCCTGTGGCTGCTGACGACTCGTCAACGTTACAAACGTAAATTATGGGTTTGATCGTCAGCAGGAAGCAGTCGTCGATGTATTTCTGATCCAGTTTGTTTATTTTGAATGAGCGTGCCGGCAATCCCTCTTCGAAGTGTGCGATCAGGTTGTCAAGTACCTCCACCCCGTGCTTGCCGTCTTTGTCGCCCACGGCAGCCAATTTGCGAAGCCGTTCGCGCGTTTTTTCGACGGTTTCAAGGTCCTTTGTGATCAGCTCCAGGTCAATGATCTCCTTGTCACGAAGCGGGTTCACGGAGCCTTCAACGTGAGGAACAGTTTCACTGTCAAAGCACCGCAACACGTGTATGATGGCATCTGTTTGCCTGATATCGGCCAGAAACTGATTGCCACCTTTTATCATGCTGCCTCCTTTTGTGAGTCCCGGAATATCAATAATCTCAACCGTTGTTGGGGTTACCTTGGCCGGCTTTATAATTTTCGCCAACGCTTCCAGCCTGGGATCAGGCACATCAAACTGCCCGAGGTTGGTCCGGCCGGGTACCTGTCCGGAAATACTTTTCCCGCGCGCCAATGAGTTGAACAATGTTGTTTTGCCTGCCCCGGCGATGCCAACAATTCCACAGTTTAATGCCATAATTTGCTTTTTTTTCGGCTGCAAAGGTACAAAACTACTTCTTGTGGTTCACGGTTGCATGCACAAAAATCCAGTCATTATCAGTTTGCGGTAATTATGTTACAACTTTTTTTGTCCGAACAGACTGCTTGATGTACTTTTGTTTATTCGTTGATTCGTTGATTCGTTGATTCGTTGATTCGTTGATTTGATGATTTGTTGGTTGGTTGGTTGGTTGGTTGGTTGTTTATTTATGAAATATTAAAAACAGGCTTTAAGCGTCAAGCAAAAAGCATATTTTTATGATTAAAGAGATAAAAACAGAGAAGCTGCCGATCAAGATGTGGCTGGATGATGTGGAAAGCGGTGCCCTGGAGCAGGCGCGAAATCTTGCAAATTATCCCTTTGCAGTGCAACATATTGCCCTGATGCCTGATTGTCATCAGGGTTTTGGTATGCCGATAGGTGGTGTGATGGCCACACAGGAAGTGATCGTACCGAATGCTGTAGGTGTTGATATTGGATGTGGAATGTGTGCTGTTCAGACCTCATTGACCGATATTCAGCGTCCGGATTTGCTTCAAATAATGTCGGGCATACGTTCCCGGATTCCTGTCGGTTTTAAACACCATAAAAGGGCTCAGGATCTTCGTCTTATGCCATCTGTTGAAGATGAACGCAATATGCCTGTGGTTGATCGTGAATATGACAGCGCCACACGTCAGGTCGGCACGTTGGGTGGAGGCAACCATTTTATTGAGTTACAAAAAGGCTCTGACGGCAATATCTGGGTGATGGTCCACTCCGGTAGCAGAAACATCGGCAAGCAGGTGGCTGATTATTATAACAGGATGGCCATCAGGCTCAATGAGAAATGGAAAAGCCCGGTACCCAGGGGCTATCAGCTCGCTTACCTGCCAATTGACAGCCGGGAGGGTCAGCAATACATCCGGGAGATGCACTATTGCGTTGACTTTGCCCTTGCCAGCCGTAAGCTAATGATGGAGCGGTCATTGAATGTAATCAAATCCTTTATTCCCGGTGGTTTTGAAACAGCTCCGATGATCAATATTGCACATAATTACGCGGCCTTTGAGAAGCATTATGGACTGGATGTCGTTGTGCATCGTAAGGGAGCTACCAAGGCTTCTACCGATACCGTAGGCATCATTCCCGGAAGCCAGGGAGCAAATAGCTACATTGTAAAAGGCAAAGGCAATATAAACAGCTTTGAAAGTTGTTCACACGGTGCGGGCCGAACCATGGGACGCAAGGAGGCAATCCGGTCGCTAGATCTTGCTGCTGAATTAAAGAAACTCAATGACCAGGGGATTCTGCACGCCATTCGCGGCAGACGTGACCTTGAAGAGGCTGCCGGTGCTTATAAAGATATTTCAAAAGTGATGCAACAGCAGGAAGATCTCGTGGATATTTTGTGCGAACTCAGTCCATTGGCAGTTATTAAAGGTTGACGCCTGCATATGATTGTCTAAAACAATGTATTTTTGCATACATTCAAACGCTAAACTCTAAACCATTTATCCAGTCGGTTGCTTTACAAATCAACCTCAAATAATAACAACAAAAGGTATGTCAAAAGGAAAACCCGGAATACCCAAAGGCACCAGGGATTTTGATCCTGCAGAAGTTGCCGGAAGAGACTTGATATTTAATACGATCAGAGGTGTATATCAGCTGCACGGATTTAAACCAATCGAAACTCCCGCGATGGAAAACCTTTCAACCCTGATGGGGAAGTATGGTGAAGAGGGTGACCGGCTGATCTTTCGTATCCTGAATTCAGGAGATTTTCCATCAAAAGTTGCTGATGACCTCTGGCAGTCAAAGGATGCTTTAAAGCTATCCGCACGCCTTTCCGAAAAGGCTTTGCGCTACGACCTGACCGTGCCATTCGCGCGTTTTGTAGTGCAACATCAGCACAAGATCACTTTCCCGTTCAAAAGATACCAGATACAACCAGTCTGGCGGGCAGACCGACCTCAGAAAGGCCGCTACCGTGAATTCTATCAATGCGATGCCGATGTGATTGGGAGCGATGCAATGGTCAATGAAGCGGAATTTATCCAGATTATCGACGAAGTATTTGAAAAGCTGAATATCCGTGTGTGTATCCACTTGAACAACAGAAAAATACTGGTTGGTCTGGCCGAATACATCGGATACCCGGATCAGATCATTGATATTACCACCGCAATTGATAAACTGGACAAGATCGGACTGGAAGGCGTCATTGATGAGTTGATCAACAAGGGTCTTTCACCGGAAGCCATTGATAAGCTCAAGCCTGTTCTACTGCTAGAGGGTACAAACCCAGAGAAACTAAACACGTTGAAGGAAATCCTTGCGGATTATTCCATCGGCCTGAAGGGGGTTGAAGAAATGGAGGAGTTGTTTGCCATTGCCGGTCAAACAGCTGTGCAGTGTGACATGGAACTTGACTTGTGCCTTGCCCGTGGATTGAATTATTACACCGGCACAATCATTGAAGTCAAAGCAAGGGATGTAGCCATCGGAAGCATTTGTGGTGGTGGTCGCTATGATGATCTGACCGGTATTTTCGGTCTGAAAGGGATGTCAGGCATCGGTATCTCATTTGGCGCAGAACGGATCTATGATGTGATGCAGAATCTGGACCTTTTTCCGGAGGGTATTGATTCCTATACCCAGTTGCTGGCACTGAATTTTGGCGACAAGGAGCGTGATCACTGTTTGCCGATGCTGGCCGGCTTGCGTGCCAAAGGGGTTCGCTGTGAAATGTATCCTGAGACTGCAAAGATCAAAAAACAAATGCAGTACGCCGACAAAAACAAGATTCCTTACGTGCTGATCGCCGGTGAAGAGGAGATCAGGCAGGAACGTTATGCTTTGAAAAACATGCATACCGGTGAACAGAAAATGTGTTCCCGCGAAGAAATTGAAACGATTTTTACCTCCAACCCCTCAAATATCTAAACATGCATACCCATTATATTTCTACTGAGACAGTTCACCTTGACGACTTAAATCTGATTCTTGACCGCAACACCCGTATCGTCTTGTCTGATGATTCACGCAGGCGTGTGGTCCGTTGCCGGGAGTATCTGGATGGCCGCGTTGCCAACCATGACGCACCTATATACGGTGTTACCACAGGATTTGGCTCACTCTGCAACCAGGATATTTCGAAAGATGACCTGGGTGCCCTTCAGCGTAACCTGGTGATGTCGCATGCCTGTGGAATGGGGGAGGAGGTACCGGAGGAAATTGTCCGTCTGATGCTGTTTCTTAAAGTGCAGTCGCTGGCATACGGACATTCTGCCATCAGGCTTGAAACAATCGAACGTTTGATCGATTTCTTCAATGAAGGGATCTATCCTGTCGTTTACTCACAGGGTTCACTGGGTGCTTCCGGAGACCTGGCCCCACTGGCTCACCTGTGTCTGCCGCTGCTAGGCCTGGGAGAAGTCCTGTATAAAGGAAGGAAACACGACGGTGCAGCAATTCTTGAAGAGATGGGTTGGAAACCGCTTGAACTCACCTCGAAAGAGGGTCTCGCTTTGCTGAATGGCACGCAATTTATGGCCGCCTACGGTGCTTTTATATTGTTACGTGCGAAAGAGCTATCCCTTTGGGCAGATACAACAGGAGCGATGTCGCTGGAAGCCTTTATGGGACGCATTGACGCTTTTTATGATGGCGTACATCGCATCCGGAACCATCCGGGACAGATCAATACGGCGATGCATATAAGAAAAATTCTGGAAGGCAGTGAATTGCAAAAGGAAAAACGGCGTCATGTTCAGGATCCTTATTCATTCCGTTGCATCCCACAGGTGCATGGCGCGAGCAAAGATGCCATCGATTACGTTTCCGGAGTCCTGGAAAATGAAATCAACGCAGTTACCGATAACCCTACCTTATTCCCTGATGAGGACCTTATCATCTCGGCCGGCAATTTTCACGGACAACCGCTGGCGCTGGCCCTTGATTTTCTTGGAATTGCCCTTGCCGAGCTGGCTAGCATCTCTGAACGGAGGATTTACCGACTTATTTCGGGTACTAGAAGGTTGCCTTCCTTTTTGGTGGCAAATCCCGGACTGAATTCAGGATTCATGATCCCGCAATACACAGCTGCTTCCATCGTGAGTCAGAACAAACAGTTCGCAACTCCTGCTTCCGTTGATACGATAGAATCATCACAAGGTCAGGAAGACCATGTGAGCATGGGTGCCAATGCTGCAGTAAAAACCCTTGCTATCCTTGAAAACCTCGGGAAGGTATTGGGTATTGAGCTGATGACGGCCTGTCAGGCGATTGAATTTAGAGATACCGATAAAGCAGCACCTGTGCTTCAGAAGGTTCTGAAAACTTTTAGAAAGGATGTATCTTTTGTTCAAAACGATAAGGTGATGTATGAAGAGATGAACAAGTCGTGGGAATTTGTCTGCAACCATCGCACCAGTCAGTTTTATCAGAACTGAGTTTCTTATCCTGAGCAAACTTACGAATAAACGATTCAATCAATCAACAAAAAAGGGGCATCCGTAAATATGCGGATGCCCCTTTTGTTGAATAGAATCGTAATGATTATGCTGTGCTGTATCCTGTGCCACCTTTTTTCGCAAGTTCTTCCTTAACAACAGCCTGTGCTGCAGCCAATCTTGCAATGGGTACGCGGAATGGAGAGCAGCTTACATAATCCATCCCAACTGTGTGGCAGAATTCGACAGATGAAGGCTCACCACCATGTTCGCCGCAGATGCCGATTTTCAGGCCCGGACGTCCCTTTCGGCCGCGCTCAACACCCATTTTTACCAACTGGCCAACACCCTCCTGGTCCAATATCTGGAAGGGATCGTGTTTCAGCAGGCCTTTTTCAATATATACCGGCAGGAAGTTTCCTGCATCATCACGTGAATAACCAAAGGTCATTTGGGTAAGGTCATTTGTGCCGAATGAGAAGAATTCCGCCTTTTCAGCGATCTTGTCCGCTACCAGTGTGGCCCTTGGTATCTCGATCATCGTGCCAACCAGGTATTCAACGCGGTCGCCGTACTCTTCAAATACCTGTTCCGCTGTATTCCGGGCGATCTCGGCCTGTAGTTCATACTCAGGCTGGGTGCCGGTCAGCGGAATCATGATTTCCGGAATGGCTTTTATGCCCTTTTTCTTTAGGTTTAGAGCCGCTTCAATGATTGCACGTATTTGCATTTCCGAAATCTCCGGATAAGTATTTCCAAGGCGGCAACCACGGTGACCGAGCATCGGGTTGAACTCGTGAAGGGCTTCAACGGCAGCTTTTACTTCTTCTTTAGTAACACCCATCTCTTTGGCCATTTCTTCCTGGTTTGCTTCTTCGTGCGGCAGGAATTCGTGCAGAGGCGGGTCGAGCAGGCGCACCGTTACCGGCAGGTCCTGCATTGCTTCGAAGATGCCTTCGAAGTCTTCACGTTGCATTGGTAACAGCTTATCCAGTGCTTTTCTGCGGCCTGCTTCATCCTTCGCCAGGATCATTTCGCGCATCGCTTTGATACGGACACCTTCGAAGAACATATGTTCCGTGCGGCAAAGTCCGATCCCTTTTGCGCCAAATTCACGTGCTACCTGTGAATCTTTGGGCGTATCGGCATTTGTGCGTACTGACATTCTCGTATGTTTTTCGGCCAGAGCCATTAGTTCAGCAAAGTCACCACTCATTTCCGGATCCATTGTTTTGATTTTATCATTAAACACTTCGCCGGTGGTGCCATTCAGGCTGATGAATTCACCCTCCTTAAACGTATTGCCGTCTATTGTCATGGTACGTTCCTTATAGCTGATCTTTACACTGCCAGCTCCGGAAACACAGCATTTTCCCATGCCGCGTGCAACAACGGCAGCGTGTGAAGTCATACCTCCACGGGCAGTCAGAATACCTTCGGCGGCATCCATACCACTCAGGTCTTCAGGAGAAGTTTCTACACGGACAAGGATCACTTTTTTCCCTTTGGCAGCCCATTCAGCCGCTTCATCAGCAAAGAAAACGATCTGCCCGGTAGCAGCACCCGGCGATGCCGGAAGCCCTTTTGCCAACAGTTTTGCTTTTGCAAGTTCCTGATCATCAAAAACCGGGTGCAACAGTTCATCCAGTTTGTTGGGCTCTACGCGGAGCAAGGCTTCCTCTTCAGTAAGACTTCCATCACGCAACATATCCATAGCAATCTTGACCATTGCTGGACCGGTACGTTTTCCGTTACGGGTCTGCAGCATCCACAACTTGCCATCCTGGATGGTAAATTCGAGATCCTGCATGTCTTTGTAGTGCTTCTCTAGCTTCTCCTGCTGCTCAAAGAGTTGCCTGTAAAGCTCAGGGAAAAGTTCTTCCAGTGAGGGATAGGTAGCTTTGCGTTCTTCTTCGGATACGTCTTGCAGCTTCGCCCAACGCAATGAACCTTCTTTGGTGATCTCGCGGGGTGTGCGGATTCCGGCTACTACGTCCTCTCCTTGAGCATTTACCAGATATTCTCCATTAAAAATGTCTTCGCCTGTTGCGGCATCACGGGTAAATGCAACACCGGTTGCTGAAGTGTCGCCCATGTTGCCAAATACCATTGCCTGCACGTTAACGGCAGTACCCCACTCTTTAGGGATGTCATGCATTTTGCGGTAGTAAGTTGCACGCGGGTTGTTCCAGCTCTCAAAAACAGCCAGGACGGAACCCCAGAGTTGTTCCCACGGGTCTTCCGGGAAGTCTTTCCCTGTCTGATCTTTTACTGCTTTCTTGAAACGTTTTACGAGTTCCTTCAGATCTTCTGTAGTCAGATCCTGATCGTTTTCCGCACCCTTTTCTTCTTTAAGATGCTCCATGATCATATCAAAAGGATCTTCCTCTTCCTTCGAAGCAGGCTTCATGCCCATCACCACATCTCCATACATCTGAACAAAGCGGCGGTATGAGTCCCACACGAAACGGTCGTTGCCGGTTTTTTTGGCCAGACCTTCCAATGTTTGCTCGTTGAGTCCAAGGTTGAGCACTGTATCCATCATTCCGGGCATTGAGGCGCGGGCACCGGAGCGTACCGACATCAGGAGTGGATTGTCTTTGTTGCCAAATCCCGATCCCATTTCCTGCTCAACACGACGCATATTTTCCCTTACCTCTTCCTTGATTTCATTGATTACAGAATCACGGCCTTTTTCAGTGTATAACGTGCAAACCTCAGTTGTGATCGTAAAACCCGGAGGAACCGGTACACCAATGTTGACCATTTCTGCCAGGTTGGCTCCCTTTCCGCCAAGCAGGTTGCGCAGGGTGGCATCGCCATCAGCCTTTTTACCACCAAAAAAATAAACCTTCTTACTCGTGTTATTCATCTTTTTTACTTTTTTTAAGTTAGATATTCAGACGTTAATTATTTTTATGTAAAATTTTGTTATTCAGATAGATAAAAGATGTAACCCATTCGTTTTATCTGCTTTAAGAGGTACAAAAATACATTATTTTTTTTATAGATGTAAGGATGCCTGCAATGACCCATGTATGTGTAATTATAAATCTTTTTGGATTTGTTTGATGAATGTGTTATATTTATGATGGAGAATTCTTGCGACACTGCTATGCTTGTTTGCATCGGCGTCGTTTGATATAAAAGAAAGATAAGAAAATGACCCGTAATCCAATATGCCATGAAAACATCAGAATCATTGCAATATTATGCTGAAATTACCAAGGAAGAGCCGCTCAGTACTCTGGAAAAGGATATGACAGCCAGAAATACTTGTGTGCTGGAAAGTACATCGCCCTATTTCGGCTATTATCAGGACGCAGAATTGTCCAGACCGGAACC
>SKSI01000082.1 GCA_007123065.1 Bacteroidales bacterium | reverse complement strand
GGAACACATGCGGGGCCACACAAGCATCTGTGCTCGGTGTACCAACAGTCACCTTCCTCCCCTATGCCTTCTTTAACATCATCAGTCCTTTCATGACCATCCTGTTTGCATACCTCAACATTCGCATTTCACGACTGGGGAAGAAAGGAAAGGATCAGGATGCAAAGAATACAGCATCTGATAAGAAATAAAGTTTAGACATTCAGAGTAATTTACAATTTCATTTGCACACCAAAAAATACCTGCCGAAACAATTCGGCAGGTATAAAACTTTAATTATGAAGAGCACGTTTAGAAACTGAATTTCCTAACGCTGACAGAGATCCGGTTACATAGCAACCTGGACTCTGTGTGTGATAATCCCCTGTGGGGTTGTAAGCTGAATAAAATACATGCCAGGCTTAAAACTGCTAACTTGAATTTCATGGCGCTGGTCATCTACTGAGGAACTGTATACTACCTGACCCAGCATATCGATCATGCGAATTATCGAAATGGTAACATCAGATTCTACAAAGAGGCTGCTGCTTGCCGGATTTGGGAATATATCCAGAGTCAACGGGTCAGAATCCATTACAGAAACATCATCGTCTTCAATAAGTACTATCTCGACGGTAATATCTCCATCCACATTCACAGTTCCTTCTGCCGTGTGATAGCCATCCCTTGCAACAGCATAATCGTAATTGCCAACTTCCACCTCGTCCATCACATAGTGTCCGGCATCGTAAGTAACACCGTCAAATGTCAGCACCGCATCGTCAATTGCAATGCCTTCCTCATCAACAATGCCAAAGGTTACGGTAAACGTTTCCGGATCAGTTTCTTCCTGAACCAATATCACCTCTACAGTCGCATCACCATCCACATTCACAGTTCCTTCAGCCGTATGATAGTCATCCCTTTCAACGACATAGTCGTATGTACCTGCCTCCACTTCTTCGATCACGTAGTGGCCGGCGCTGTAAGATACACCGTCGAATGTTACAACGGCATTATCGATTGTGGATCCGTTTTCGGCCATCACCTCGAAGGTAACAACGTACAGCGGCGGTTCACCCCCGGTTAACGACACATCATAATGATGGTCTTCATTTTCTACATAAAAGCTGCTTTCATAGGGATCATATCCTTCTTTTACCACCGTAAACAAATAGTTTCCGTTGGTTCCTTCAAAACTCGCATATCCATTTTCGTCGGTATACAAGGTCACAGGACCCTCTTCAACAAAGACCTGCAGGTTCCACATACCGGCCAGTCCGTAATCGCTGGCGGGCTGCCAATCATTACCCGAAAGCTGCAACATATTGCCATAACCATTGGGTTCGGCAGAGTCGCATACAGCAGCAGGAAAAGATCCGGAACCGGGATCATCCACAACCCAGCCAATCCAGAGCTCTTCATTCGCATCAATCACATAAGGTGTTTCCAGTATAAGCTCTACCCAGTCCTCTTCTGCTGTTCCCATAAGGGCTTCCACTTTAAGTGTCAGATTGGCGGCATCAGGGCCTTGCCAGATCTTTGCAGTAGCACCACTGGGTTCATCATTCATAAAAACCTCGATAATGCTTACCGCATGTCCGTCATAAGCTTGCAGGTCTGAAGGCTCCCATCGAATGGCCGCATTCCATTCTCCTGGTGAATTCAATCCGATGGCATTATCATTAATAGCATCCGAATTGTAATAGTATAGCCACTCACCGCCATCTAGCTTTGAGAAGTTTTCAGACATCTCGCCGGTATTTGTATGAGGTGTTGCCTGCAATATTTGAGGTGTTTGTGTTTGATGTTCTTTTTGTGAAACTTCTGTATTCTTTGCATTAGCGGCTGGTGCAGGAAGCGTAATGCTTTTGTTGCTTTCCCGTACAACAACGATCTCGGCGTTTTCAACAGCCTGTTCGTATTCATCAACAACGGAAAAGGAAATGTAATTCACAGGAATGATCTCCATAAACACCTCGATATCCAGGTCGTCATCAATCACCTCAAAAGTTACTTCATTACCATAATAGCCTTCTGCGCTGATTGTTGCCGTATACTCCTGGCCAGACATCAGGTTGGCGGTTGCGGTTCCGTCAGTGCCAGTGATCAGCTCTTCACCATCAATAAGAATGACCGCGCCCTCTATGGCATCTTCTTCCGGTGTATCTTCTTTTACATGAAAGGTAACGTTATAATGTTCCGGAGCCTGGGATATCATTACATCATCTACATACCAGACATGTGCCCATGTAGCTTCGTATACAAAGGCGACATGTATGGTTTCACCGGCATAGTCATCCAGGGAAAGAATTGTTTGTTCCCAGGCTGCAGCCACCGATTCGGGCGACCATATCTCAACAAATTCGCCGTCGGCGGGATCAGGACTTCCCGTGGAAACATGTACGCTGTTCTTTTCATAATATCCGGACCACTCATTGAACGACCAGAACGAAAGTTCAAAAACATTTTCAGCCGGAAGCTGTATTGCCGGGCTAATCAACCATCCCTCTGCAGGAGGAGAATAAAACGTATGTCTGGCCGACTTCTGGCCATCCGGAGTATGATTTTGGCCCGTGGACAAGTCCCATGCACCTGGAGCATCTCCGGCTGCTATGGTTGTCCAGCCCGTGTCTGAAAACCCATCAATTTCAAAATCCTCCAGCCATGGAAAATCGGTAATGATAATTTCTTCAGATTCTGCGCTTAACATGACGTGCACAAACAGGGGGTCGTCTTCAACTGTAAAAGATACTTCCTGAGGCTCATAGCCGTCTGCACTGACATTGGCAGTATAGGACCCCTGGGGTAGCTCTGTCACGATTTCGCCTGTTGCATCCGTATGAAAGGTTTCTTCTTCAATTACGACAGTTGCCTGTTCCAAGGGGATTTCATCGGCAGAATCATCTGTCACCAGGATGGTAATCGGATATACGACTTCGCCTTCGCCAACCCATACATTGTCAATGTGCCACGAATTGATGTCAAAGCTGTTGCCATCAAAAACAAAAGCCAGAAAGAAAGTCTCACCGTCAACACCATCCAGGTTTATGATAATTTCTTCCGATCTGATGAGTTTACCTGGGTTGGCCCTGTCCGGATTGGGGTCACGTGTTTCATCTACTTCAAGAACCCACTGATCTGTCCAGACTTCGCCATCAACAGAGGTTTGAACCTTGAGGTCATAGCCGCCCTGAAACACGTCAACAAACTGCAGGAAAGATAAGGATACATTGGTATGTTCAGTTGCATCGAGCATGGGTGTGATTGCCCTGATTACATCTTCAGCCTGTGGGCTCCACCAGAAAGTCAGTTCAGGAACTTCACCACCGGCCATATTCACATCCATTGCCCCCCAGTTATCGTGCGTCCTGGTCCAGTCGGCGGGAACTTCGTCATAAGGTGTGTCAGTAAAATCCTCATAATAAGGCAATTCGACAAACAGCATTGCGTGCATTTCTACTTGTACGGTTTTGTCATCACCATTTACAATAAAATCTACGTTTTCTTCCTGATAACCGTCAAGAGATACAGATGCTGAATAACTGCCATCGACCATTTCAAGAGTAACCAGACCTTCGTGATCCGTGTATACCGAATCATATCCATCGATGTTAACAGCAGCATTTTCAAGGGGGGCACCTTCGCTATTTGCTTCAGTTACCACGAAAGTAACATCATAAAACTCAACAAAAGCCTCCTCAATAAGCACATCATCCACATACCAGTCATGCTGGTAGTTACCTTCATAAACAAATGCGATATAGATAGTCTCACCTGCGTATGCATTAAGATTCAGGTTTGTTTGTATCCAGGAGTAGTCCTCTATGGATTCAGGCGACCAAATTTCTAAAAAACCTCCATCTGCAGGATCCGAGCTGCCGGTAGATACATGTACGCTGTTTTTTCCATAAGCATAAGCGTATGCATTATATGACCAGAAAGAAAGTTCATAAGTATCTTCCTCAGGTATCTCTATGGCAGGAGTTATAAGCCAGCCTTCTGCCGCACTAAAGGTATATTGATGACCTGCACTTTTTAACCCATCGGGAGTATGATTGTTGCTGGAGAATTCCCAGCCATCATTGCTGGCGCCCAGTTCGAGACGGGTCCAGCCGACTGGAGGAAAATCTTCACCTTCAAAATCTTCCAACCATGGAAATTCGGTGATCACCACATCTTCATCTTCACGCAGGGGATTATTTGACTCCCTTTCGCCTGGGTTGTCGTGATTTGCTTGGACACCATCTGATAATTCATCAGCAGGTAAACCCGTGAGACCTTCGTACAATGAAATATCTGCAGTGGCCGTCAGACTGTTTTCTAAAATGCCAGGGTTTTGCCAACCCATTGCATTTGGTGAAACCAGCATAACCGTGATCATCAGTAAAAATAAAAAAGTAAGTTTTTTCATAGGTATTGGTTTTGATAATTTGAATTGAAAATTAGGTTTGTGATATGACGTTCGATTTTAAGCAAAATATCAGATGTCAAAACTATTTCTGCCGATTTAGGCCTACAATACCCTACCCAGGGTATTTTTCGGCACCAAGGCAAAAACCCTGACAATTATATATAATTTAGCCTGCATAAATCACGCAGGTTATAAAGCAAACGCAAATAAATTCCTGGTCAGCCAGCTATGCCGGATGCCATGAAACACTACCATCTTATGAAAGGATTCAGAAAAGTTTTAATTTTGGAATCAAGGATTAATAGAAGAATGCGTTATTTGACACTTATGCAAATCCTAAGAAAACATAAAACGTGGATTGTTCTTTTTGTTGCCATAGGGCTCGCCGGATTGGTTTTAATATTTGGCCCAATCCGGGAAACAACAAAGACCAAAGAAAAACAGGCAGACACATCAAACCCTTTACTGATCGAATTCAGGAACATGGCTGAAGAATTGGTTTATGTGGATCCCTATCGGGCCAGAAATTTGGCAGAAAAAGGTCTTGAGTTTTCCATTGCTGAAGAAGACAATATAAAAAAAGCCATATTCACCCACCTGATTGGCAACACCTATCTCTATCAGGCCCGAAACGAAGAAGCGCTTTCTTTCTTTCGGCGGTATCTTGAGCTTGCACTGCAAGAGAATGATGCGATGCATACAGGCAATGCTTACGGCAGCCTGGGACTGGCTTATTCAAGTGTACGTAATTACAAAGATGCGGTCGATCTTTTAAATCAATCCGCGCAAATTCATCAACAGAACCTGCATTATAGAAACGCATCGATCACGCTCAACAATTTGGGTCGCATTTATTTTAACATTGAGGACCTGGATAATGCATTTACCTATTTCCAAGAAGCTTACCAGCTGGCAGAGCAGCATAATTATGATCTCGCCCTGATGGCCGTATCGAATCACCTGGGCATGTATTACCATAAGCAGCACATGCCCGACTCAGCTTTGTATTATTTTGATGATGCACTTGCAATCAGTTACGCATCCAACAACAACTATGGTCAGATAATCATTCACAACAAGATCGGCGACTTCTACCTTGAAATGCAGGACTTTGATCAAGCGGTGTATCATTACGCATTAAGTGATTCATTATCGATGCAATACCATTATGTCACCACAGATTGCTTCCCACAAGCCGGTCTTGCCAGCGCATACCAAAAAATGGGCGATACGGAATTGGCCTACGAGCATGCTAACAGAGCTTACGAAAGGGCTAAGCTGGCCAACAATGACGACCTTTTTTACATTGCGCACGAAATAATGGCCACAATATATCAATCGCAGGAAGATTACGAAAGCGCTTATGCGCATCATAAAGCGGCAACAGAAATTCGTACAAGGCTGTATGAAGAATCAGAGTTCTTCCAGGTCTACAGAGTTGAAATAGAATCCTTGAGTGAGCAAATGGCGGTGACACAGCTGGAAGTTAAACAACAGGATCTATTGCTATCCCGCAGACAAAATGCCATCATTCTGATTGTCATTGCCTCCATTTCACTTTTGGCCATGCTTTCACTTTTATATTATTCATACCTGCAGCGCATAAAGCAAAAACAAAAGGAAAAACTACACGAAAGCAAGATCCGGTATACCCTGGAAAAAAACTTTGCTGTGATGGAAGCTGAAACAAGCGAAAGAAAAAGGCTGGCCAGTGATCTTCATGACGGTATCGGAACACAACTTTCCCTGGTAAAATTAACATTAAGCAACATCCTCAACAAAAAAAATCTGGACGGCGAAAAGAGAGACATTATGCTATCCGGTACGGTTGATCATATAAATGTTGTGATAAACGAAGTACGACAGATATCCAATACGATGACCCCGATAACATTAACAGAAAAAGGGTTCAAGGAAGCGATAAAAGAGCTTGTTTCCAAATACAGGCAACTAAAAAGTCACACAATAAATTTGAGTATCAACGGAGTACATGGCATACTCAAACCATTCATAGAACATGCCATCTACCGCACCATTCAGGAAATCATCAATAATGCACTCAAACATGCCGATTGCAAACGAATCGACATTCAGATCATTCAAAACAAGGAAGACTTCACTGTTATGATTGAAGATGATGGTAAAGGGTTTAACACGCAACACATGACAAATAAAGATGGTTTCGGACTAAAACAAGCAACATCCAGGATAGAAGGACTTAATGGCCAGCTTTACATTGACAGTATGCCAGGCCGGGGAACCATAGTAAATATCATCATACCTTTGAGTAGTGCACTCAATGCACCTGCTACATCAACCAGTTGCTAAAATCAAGAGCTTATCATACTTCTACAAGTCCTTCTTTTATTGCATACCTTAAAAGGCTTACAGGAGAATGCGCATTGGCCTTGGAAAAAATGTTTTTCCTGTGGGTTTCCACCGTCAATGGACTGATGAATAATTTTTCAGCAATCCGATTGTTGGAATACTCTTGGAGGATTAACATTAAAATTTCTCTTTCCCTTCGGGTAAGTTTGCTTTTGCTGATATCATCCTGTTCATCAAAGTCCTCCGATGCTCCTACCCTGTCAAAGATGGTATTCTGAATACTTTGGCTAATATATTTTTTTCCTTTTGCAACCGTCTTGATGGCTTTCATCAACTCGGGTAAGTCATCAGATTTCAGGGAATAACCGATAGCTCCACTTGCCAGCATTTTTTCAATGTGCCGGTAGCTGTTATACATACTTAAAGCCAATATTCTTGCATCAGGATCCTTGTCCATAACCATTTTTGTAAGCATGATACCAGACACCTCAGGCATGTTTATGTCCATTAATATAATATCCGCATCAATATTCTTATAATGCTCCAGGAAGTGATCTCCTGTTGTTGATGAACCAATGAAGTGGAATGACCTTTCGTCGGATAGCAACGCCTGCAGCCCTTTAATGAATAAATTATGATCATCTACCATATATATTCTGATTCGATCCATAAGTAAAAATTTTCTGTTTTTCTATATTAACTGATTGCAAAAGCGTTTCGCTTTAATTCAAATCAAACAAACATAACACTTGAAATAAAACATAAATCAGAAACATCACATCAAAAACTCAAAGCCTTTTTGTAAATCGCAATAAGCTTCTCCTCTTCATTTTCCCAGCAAAGCGTTTTCGCTGCATCCAAACAATTGGCTTGCCATTCTTTTAATCTGGTGGCATCCTGAAGCATGTGCGTTATGCATTGGGCTATGTG
>SKSI01000056.1 GCA_007123065.1 Bacteroidales bacterium | reverse complement strand
TTTATTGTTTATTGTTTATTGTTTATTGTTTATTGTTTATTGTTTATTGTTTTTGTTAATTAGCTAAAAATGATATATATATGAAAGTCAGGAGACTGAACTTTAACCCCTAAACACCAAACAAAAAGAAGTCTGGTTTAAACCCATTGTTAAAGAAATAATTTCATCTATTGCCATATCCCTCACATGAATTATGGGCTTTCTGAAAAGAAACATATATCCATATTTTGCGGAAACCATTCCTTATGTAGTGCTGCTGTGCCTGCTATTGGCTAACCCTTTCACCCTTGCTGCTTCTGAAGCAAATGATGCGAAAAATGAGTTTGATGCCCGCAAAGTGATCGTCGACCATGTGCTGGATGCTTACGACTGGCATCTTTTTGACATAGGAGACAGGGAGTTTTCAATTCCACTTCCGGTGATACTTTTTTATGAAAGCCGCCTGTATGTGTTTTCCTCTTCCCGCTTTGATCATGGGTATGCTTCCTACAAAGGGTTTCGGATTGCCGGTGATGGTGCCCTGAAAGGCAGGGCCATTCGTGTATTGGAAGACGGGGTCACGCCAGACCCCAATGCTTCATTCATTTTTGACTTTTCCATCACCAAGAATGTCGTTGCTGTTTTTGCCGCATCCATTATTCTGTGCCTCATCTTTATCAGTGTCGGAAAAAAATACCGTGATGCCGATCCCGATCATATTCCCAAAGGGTTGCCCGCTTTCTTTGAACCGCTTATCTTTTTTGTACGAGACCAAATTGCTTTGCTGGCAATCGACAGGGAGCATTATCACAAATTCATGCCTTATCTGCTCACCGTTTTCTTCTTTATTCTGCTCAATAACCTGCTTGGGCTGGTGCCTTTTTTCCCAGGCGGCGCCAATGTAACGGGTAACATCAGCGTCACATTCGTGCTTGCAATGTTCACCTTTGTTACAACCCATTGGTATGCAAACAGAGGCTATTGGCAGCATATGTTTAACATGCCCGGTGTGCCGATGTTTCTCAAATTTCCAATACCCATTCTGCCTGTGCTTGAGATTGTTGGCGCCTTTATAAAACCTTTTACTTTGATGATCAGGTTGTTTGCCAATATCACAGCCGGACATATGGTGATCCTGAGCCTGACTTCCCTGATATTTGTATTGGGATCGGTAAGTATTTTTCTGGGCTATGTGATTTCACCAGTAACCGTTCTGTTTCTAATATTTCTAAATTTTTTAAAAATACTGGTTGCATTTTTACAAGCTTATATATTTACGTTATTTAGTGCGTTTTTCTTTGGAATGGCTGTTCCAAAAGAGCATCATTGATTATTTTTTTAACCAATAACTGATATTATGTCTTTATTATTTGTAATGCTGAACAGCGTGGAAATTGCCCACGAATGGATGAAGTTAGGAGCTGCCCTTGTTGCTGTAATTGCGGTATTTGGTGCAGCTTATGGTATTTCAACGATTGCAAAGAGTGCTATTGATAACATTGCACGGCAACCTGAAGCTGGGGGCGATTTGCGTTCATCAATGGTTGTGGCAGCAGCGCTTATTGAGGGGATCACCTTTTTTGCCCTCGTTATCGTGCTGCTCACCCTGTTTGTGAACTAATAGCTGACAGTACCCTCATTTTAATGGATGACAGGAAAAAGCATTTTGCTTTTTATTCCTGTTTGTTTATTTTAAAATTCCAGAAGCATGGAACTTCTTATGCCGGGTTTGGGCTTGATTTTTTGGATGACAGTGGCCTTTGCCATTGTATTGATCATCCTGAAAAAATATGCCTGGAAACCCATTCTTAATGTACTGAACCAACGGGAAGCCAAACTGACGCATTCACTGGCCAATGCAAGGCGACTTGAAGGTGAAATGGCTCAGCTTGCTGAGTTAAAAACCGTGAAGATCGCTGAGGCCGAGCAGCTATATAATGAAAAGACAGCAAAAGCATACGCGGATGCAGAGAAAATCATTGATGAGGCTCGTGAAAAGGCACGGCAGGAGGCGAAAGTGATTATGGATCGTGCTGACGAACTGATTGAATCTTATAAAAAAGAAGCTATGCGTGAGATTCAAAGCCAATTATCGGCCTTGTCACTGGATATCGCTGAAAAAGTGCTTCACGAAGAGTTCAGTGACCGTGAGCGTAATGCGCGTTACGTAAAAAAACTGCTTGATCAGGTAGTAGAAAACTAAACAGTAAGCCAAAAGGCCTCTGCAGCAATTAATAGCCATGAACAGATCTGTACTGAATAATCGCTATGCCAAAGCGTTGCTGGTCCTGGCCGAGGATAACAATATCCTTGAGCGGTCTTATTACGACTTGAAATTTGTTTATGAGGTGTTTTCATTACAAAAGGATTTAAAAATACTGCTGAAAAGTCCTGTTGTCAGGATCGGCCAGAAGCAGTCCGTAATAAGGCACATGTTTGAGAATAAGCTCCATCCGCTTATTCTGAATTATATGCTGATCATTGTAAGAAAACAAAGAGGACACCTGCTTGAAGGGATATCAGGTGCTTATTTAAAAGTATATAAAAAGTATCTTGGCATTGAAACCGTGAGAATCACCACGGCTTCACCACTTGATGACAAGAATCGTGAAAAGGCTCTTATGGCGGCTCGTGAGCTAACGCCATACCAAATAGAGTTTGAAGAGAATATAGATCCTGATATCATTGGCGGCTTCGTTCTGGATTTAGGCGATAAGCAATATAATGCAAGTGTACAATACCGGATGGCCAGGTTGAGAAAACATTTAACGATCGATTAACTTTTGCTTTATGTCAGATATAAAACCTTCTGAAATATCCGCCATTTTACGCCAGGAGATGGCAGGCTTCAATATGGAGACTGAACTGGAAGAGACCGGGACCGTGCTTCAGGTGGGTGATGGCATTGCCCGCATTTATGGATTGAGCAATGCCTGGTCTGGTGAAATGATCCGTTGCAATGATGATGGTCTTACCGGAGTTATCCTGAATCTTGAAGAAGACAATGCAGGCATTGTGTTGTTGGGTGATTCAAGGGGGTTGAGGGAAGGAGATGTTGTGAAAAGGACCGGAAAGATCGTCTCGGTAAATGTTGGAGAGGGTCTTCTCGTAAGGGTTATTAACACTTTGGGGCAGCCTATTGACGGCAAAGGAAAAATAGAAGGACCACTTTACGAAATGCCCCTGGAACGTAAAGCACCAGGTGTCATATTCCGACAACCGGTCAGCCAACCTTTGCAGACGGGCATAAAGGCCATTGATGCCATGATTCCGATTGGCCGCGGACAGCGGGAGCTTATTATTGGTGACCGGCAAACAGGTAAAACAGCCATTGCAATTGACACCATCATTAACCAGCGGGAGTTTTTCGAGAAAGGAGAACCCGTGTATTGTGTATATGTCGCAATAGGGCAAAAGGGATCCACGGTAGCAAATATTGTCAGCCAGTTGCAAAAACATGGCGCGATGGATTATACAGTCGTGATCGGTGCTTCAGCAAGTAACCCGGCTGCCATGCAATTCTTTGCGCCTTTTACAGGTGCCGCCATTGGTGAGTTTTTCAGGGATACGGGCCGACATGCACTGGTTATCTACGATGATCTCTCCAAACAGTCTGTGTCGTACCGTGAAGTGTCATTGCTGTTGCGCAGGCCGCCCGGAAGAGAAGCTTTCCCGGGGGATATATTTTACCTGCACTCCCGTTTGCTTGAACGGGCCGCCAAGATCATCGGATCTGACGAGATCGCAAGCCGTATGAATGATATCCCCGACAGCATCAAAGGCATGGTAAAAGGAGGTGGCTCGCTGACAGCACTTCCTATTGTGGAAACACAATCAGGAGACGTTTCTGCATACATCCCAACCAATGTGATATCCATCACCGACGGACAGATATTTCTGGAGTCGGCCCTGTTCAATGCCGGCATCAGGCCTGCCATCAATGTGGGTGTATCGGTAAGTCGCGTTGGAGGTAATGCCCAGATGAAAGCCATGAAAAAAGTAGCTGGCACATTAAAAATTGATCAGGCACAATTTCGTGAACTGGAAGCCTTTTCAAAGTTTGGCTCAGATCTGGATCCTGCCACGCAGGCAGTGCTCGACAAAGGTTCCCGGAATGTGGAGATACTTAAGCAAGGACAATTTAAACCTGTGCCTGTCGAGGAGCAGATCCTGATCCTGTTTTGCGGAACAAGGGGCTTGTTGAGCGATATACCGCTTACCCGAATCAAAAAGTTTGAGACGAAATTCATCAGTTATATGCATCAAAACCATCCTGATATCATCACCCAGATAAAACAGGATGCGTTTGATGACGCTGCAGTTCAGAAAATTGAAAGTGCAGTAAGTCAGGTGAAGCTGGCGATGAATGAGCAGAATGAAGAATCCTGACCAAAAAGCACACTCTTGTTGTTTATATGCCCAGTCTGAAGGAAATACGTACAAGGATCGCTTCCGTAAAATCTACGAAGCAGATCACCAGTGCCATGAAAATGGTGGCAGCATCACGCCTTCGTAAGGTGCAAAACAGCATTGTATATTTGCGGGAATATGCAGATACGCTTAAGTATGTTCTGAGTGATGTGATGTTACGTTTACCGCCGTCTTACCAGAATGTTTTCCTGAAGCAGCGAAGCAATAACCATGTTTTGCTTGTTGCCATAGGTTCCGATAAGGGATTGTGTGGTACGTATAACAGCTTGTTGATCAAACGGACATTGCAGGAGCTCTATTCCCTTCAGGATGAAGGATCTCAGGTTACTTTGCTGGTTTTCGGGAAAAAGCCTGCCAGTTTTTTTTCAAAGCGGGGGTTTCAGATGATTACGGATGTGGACACCCATTTTGATAAAGTCTCCTATGAGTATGCCGTTCAGTTTACCGACCTTATTGCCGAAACATACCTGAAAGGCAATTATGAAAGGATTATGATCGTTTACAACCGGTTTCGCAATGCGGTCGTTCATGAGCTGACTACGGAACAATTGCTGCCGGTTTCGGAAGATGACCTGATGTCGGCTGCAAACGATGAGGAACGAATGGATGACCCGGTGATTCTGGAGCCTGAGCCTGAAGAGGTGATCGATCATATGACACGGCAATATCTTAACTACAATGTTTATCGCATCCTTCTGGATGCTTCTGCTTCAGAACATGGCAGCAGAATGACAGCCATGCACAAGGCCACCGACAATGCCGATGATATGCTTAAAACATTGACGCTATCCTATAACAAAGCCAGACAGGCCTCTGTAACGCGCGAACTGATGGATATCGTAGGTGGTGCAGAACAGCATTAGTGCCACTATTTTTTCTCCCGGTCTCCGTTTTTTGTTTTGATGATGGCTGCGGCGATGCTCACTGCGATCTCTTCGGGCAGCTCATCATGGATCGGGATTCCCATCGGAGCGTCAATGGCTCCAAGCTCATTTGCGGTAAATCCTTTTGCTTCCAGATTGGCGTAAATTTTCTGAATTTTTTTCTTGCTGCCGATCATACCAAGGTATTTTAATGGCAGGCGAGCCATTTGCTCAAGGATAAGCTGGTCGCTGCCGTGTCCAACCGTCATGATGCATACAAAAGAGGAGGGAGGGTGTGCAATATGTTGTGCCGCTGAACCATAATCTATGGTTTTCTTCATATTTGCAAATGTGTTCCGCTCCATCGTATTCAACGCTTCCCTGTCATCCAGTACAACCACCCGCAGCCCGATCATTTGTGCAACCTGACTCAGTGGCAGGCTGATGTGTCCACCTCCGAAAATGTAAAGGGTCTGGGGTGGAAGGATATCCTCCGTGCAATGCCAGTCAATACCTTCCAGACAATCGGGTCTTAAGTGGTCCTCAGCTTTTAAACACCTGAATCCCCGTGCAGATAACTCCATCCGAATCGTATTGCCACTTTCTGATTGTGTAACCAGATCTTTGATGTATGGAAGTTCTTGTTGGCTTAATGGTACGAAAGCATGCAATTGCGATCCTGCACAGATCAGGCCGGAGGCATCTTCACCTGCATTGGGATCGTGGATCTGCCATTTCAGAAAGGCACCCTGAGCCGGGTCTTTGATCTTTTCCCTGGCCAGTTCTACCATCTTGTACTCCATCACGCCACCACCGATTGAACCCAGGATTTGTCCGTCCGAAGATACGACCATTTTGAATCCTTTTTTTCCCGGACTGCTTCCTCTAACTGAGACAACGGTGATGAGCATCACCCTGTTGCCTTTTTGAATCTCTTTGCTTATGAAACCCCATATATCCATACAAAAATGATCTTTAAATTTATAACTTTGCACACGTAAAGATAATGCAAATGAACCAATGTAAAGATGTGAAGAATTTGCAAATGTATAAAAGGACTGATTTGTAAATTTGAAGAACCCGGGGTTTGGGTGTTTATGGTTTAGGTTCCTGTTTTTGCTGATATTTATGTTATAAAATTTTTGATATATGTTGTATTATGAGAAAATTAATGAGCTGGCTGCTCAGTATCGAAATTATACAGCTGAGAATCTTAGCAGGCTGATACGATGCAAGTCATTGAGCCTTGACGAGAAACTGGTACAGCAGGAATTGATGCGCCAGATGCAGAAGGCAGGTTTTGATGAAGTAAGAATGGATAAGCTGGGCAATGTGATTGGTCGCATTGGAAACGGGAAAAAGATCCTTGCCTTTGATGCACACATGGATACGGTTGACCTTGGCAATCGCGAAGACTGGAATTATGATCCGTTGTGCGGTACAATTGAAAATGACCACGTTCTCGGAAGAGGCAGTGTAGACCAGAAAGGAGGAGCTGCTGCTTTCGTGACAGCCGGTAGAATCCTGAAGGAACTGGCATGGGACCGTGATCTGACCATCTATTTCGTGGGCAGTGTGATTGAAGAAGACTGTGATGGCCTCTGCTGGAAATACATTGTGGAGGAAGAAGGGATCAAACCCGATGTGGTTGTCGTAACAGAACCGACAAACCTCAATATTTATCGCGGACATCGTGGACGGATGGAAATGCAGGTGCATTTTTACGGATTGTCGTGCCACGGCTCGGCACCCGAACGTGGCAAAAATGCTATTTATATGGCCTCTAAAGTGGCACTTGAAATTGAAAAACTAAATGATCGACTCAAGGATGACCCTTTCCTTGGAAAAGGTTCGGTGACCATCTCAGAGTTTGTTTCAAAAAGTCCATCGCTTTGCGCCGTCGCCGACTATGCACGCATTCATCTTGACCGCAGGCTAACATGGGGTGAGACCAAAGACTCGGCGGTTTCCGAAATCAATGAACTGATTCAAGGAATGAAGGCAAGGGTAGAGGTGCTTCACTATGAAGAACAATCGTTTACGGGTTTGCGCTATGGAATGGAGAAGTATTATCCAACCTGGGTGATCCCTGAAGACCACCAGATGATTCAACATGGTGTTGAAGCTTTTCACAATCTTTTTAACGAGGGCCCTGTAGTAGACAAATGGACGTTTTCTACAAACGGTGTTACAATTAACGGTTTATACGGCATCCCCATTATCGGTTTTGGTCCCGGGAATGAAGTGCTGGCCCATGCACCCAATGAGAATGTACCGGTCGGCCATCTGGAAAAAGCCTCCGCGTTCTATGCCGCGCTGGCCTACGTCATCTAAACAAAGTCCAATCACCAAATCACCAAATCACCAAATCACCAATTCATCAAATCAACAATTCATCAAATCAACAATTCATCAAATCAACAATTCATCAAATCAACAATTCACCAAATCAACAATTCATCAAATCACCAAATCATCCAATC
>SKSI01000136.1 GCA_007123065.1 Bacteroidales bacterium | reverse complement strand
TGTGAAGATGTGCAAATGTTATGTAAAACCCCGAAGTAGGGCCTTCGCGCTGCTCTCAAAGCAGATCCCGTAATGCCGGTTCAAGCTCGGGATATTTAAAAACAAAACCACTTTCCTGAAGCTTTTTCGGTATGGCTGTTTGTCCTCCGGTGAGCACAATTGCTCCCTGACCGAAAACCAGCCGTAGCATAAACGAAGGAACCGGAAACAATGCAGGAAGCCGCAAAACACGGGCCAATGTTTTGGTGAATGTCTTATTGGATACGGGATTCGGTGCCGTGACATTAACAGGGCCTTTTATGTCAGGTTTTGTAATAGCAAAATGTATCGCTTTAACCACATCATCAAGATGTATCCAGGACATCATTTGTTTTCCGGAGCCAATTTTGCCCCCAATGCCAAACCTGAAAGGCAAAGCCATTTTGGGCAGTGCGCCACCACCTTGTCCCAGGATAACTCCGAAACGCAACATTACTGTGCGGCACATTTTGCTTGCCCGTGTTGCCTCAGCTTCCCAATCAGTGCATACCTCCCCCAAAAAACCCTCGGAAACCAAACCGCTGCTTTCATCGTGCTGCCCCTGATCGGGATAAATACCAACCGCAGAGGCCGAAAGAAACACCTCCGGTTTGCTGTCCAATAACCGGATGGCAGCAACAAGCTTTTTTGTTGTAGATATGCGGCTGTCATAAATCTTTTTTTGGTAGGATGCCGTCCACCTGCCGATAATTGGTGCCCCGGCAAGATGTATGATTGCCTTTGCCCCTTCCAGCTTTCTGGCCATATCCCGGGAATCCAATAAAAAATCTTGTCGGCCCAATCCAACAACTTCGTAACCCGAGCGGTTTAAAAAAGCAGACAGATGGCTGCCGAGAAATCCGGTTTTTCCGCTAAGAATAATTTTGGTCCTGTTTTTGTACACAATGATTTGTTTTAGGTGAATCCATAACTATAACAATAATTACGGCCATCATGTTTATAAAATCATCCAAATAATATATTTGAAGCTCAATTATCTGTTTTTGTTTTATACTTTTGTACGATATATTATCTTGATCATCCAACCATAACGATTGCCATGAAAGCACTTTACTTACAAAGCCTTGTCTTTTTTTTGTCTTTTCTCTTTCTTTTTGAAGCAAAGGCGCAGCAAAATAATGTCTGGACACTGGAAGACTGCATCAATCATGCCGTGGAAAATAATCTGACCATCCAGCAACAAAAGCTCGGTGTGCAACTTGCTGAAGAAAACCTGCGGCAAACCAGGGCGACGCGCTTCCCCAACTTGAACACAAACGCATCGCACAGTTATAGTTATGGACGTACCCTGGACCCCATTACCAATGAGTTTGCTACAGAAAGGGTACAAACCAACAACTTCAGCATCGGCAGTGGCGTAACCCTGTTTAGTGGATTTCAGATTCGTAACAGCATTGAGCGGGACCGGTATGATTTGCAGTCTAGCCGCTATGATGTGGAAAGGATAGAACAGGATATTTCCCTTGCCGTTGCGTCTTCTTATCTGCAGATTCTTTTTACTAAAGAATTGGTTGAGATCGCTTTAAGTCAGCTTGAGATCACCCGGCAGCAGGTTGACCGCACTGCCAGGCTTGTGGAGGCTGGTACGCTTGCCCGCGGCAGCCTGCTTACTATTATGGCGCAGGAAGCATCGGAAGAGCTTCAGCTGGTCAATGCTGAAAACCAACTCCGTCTTGCATACCTGGACCTGATGCAGCTGCTTGACCTCAGGGAAGACATCACCTTCGAAATTGACGTGCCCGATGTTCAAATGGAACCCAGTGCTACACTTGAACAGTCACCGTTGCAGATATATGAGTCTGCCAGCCAGATTCAGCCGGGAATCCGTTCTGCCGACATTCAGCTTGCCAGCGCCGAAAAGACCTACGAGATCGCAAGGGGGGCAAGAAGCCCTGTATTGTCGCTGAGTGGAAGTATGGGAACCGGATACTCCGAAGCCAGGCTGCAAATCAGTGAAGTCATAGAAACAGACCCCCAAATGATCGGACAAACAGCATCGGGAGAGGCGGTCTTTGCCCCCGCCTTTAATTTTCAAACCGAAGTGGTACCTTTCTGGGACCAGATGGATGAAAACCTGAACAGAAGCGTTGGCCTGTTTTTGCGTATACCTATATTCAACAATTACCAGGTGAAATCAAACATCGGTCGCTCCCGTATCGGAATGGAGCATGCACGCTTGCAAAGACAGCTCGTAAGCGATCAGCTTTACAAGACAATCGAACAGGCACATCAGGATGCGCTCGCAGCATTTCAGCGCTACCAGGCCACCCTGAAAAACGTGGAAGCCCTGGAAGAGGCTTTCAGGTATACAGAGCAACGCTTCAATGTGGGAATGGTTAATACACTGGAGTACAACGATGCGAAAAACCGGTTGACAGCGGCGCAGTCGGAGTTGCTGCAAGCGAAATACGAGTACGTGTTTCGCACCCAGGTGCTTGAATTCTATTTGGGAAATCCCTTAAGTCTGAATTAACCGGCTTATCAAAAATATAGCAGCCATATCATCATTAAAACAAGAAAAATATCATAACAAGAATCAAAATGAAACGCAACAAATTGTTAAAAATAGCATTGATCGCGCTGGGAGTGCTGATCGTGGTCATCCTGATCGGACGTCGATCCGGACTTGTAGGGTCTCAGGAAGGTGTCCGCGTTTCTGTTGAAACGGCAGAGCTTAGGGATATTATTGAAATTGTAACGGCCAGCGGACGTGTTCGTCCTGTTACCGAGGTTAAGATGAGTCCGGATGTGTCCGGAGAAATTATTGAACTAAATGTAGAGGAGGGCGATTATGTGGAGCGAGGCGTGCTTCTGGCGCGCATTAATCCTGACATTTACGAAGCCGCGCTCGATAGGATGGAAGCAGCGATGAACACATCAAAGGCAAACCTTGCCAACTCCAGGGCGCGCATGCTGCAGGCAGAAGCGCAGTTTATCAATGCGAGTGCAAATTACCGTCGAAACAAACAGATTTTTGAGCAAAATGCCATTTCAGAGGCCGAGTATGATACAGCACGTTCGCAATATCTGGTTGCAGAGGCAGATGTGGAGGCAGCCCGCCAAAGTGTCATTGCAAGCGAGTTTCAGGTTAAAAGTGCTGAGGCCGGTGTAGCGGAAGCACGCGACAACCTGTCGAAAACAAATCTGTACGCCCCAATGAATGGAACAATTTCACGCCTGGATGCAGAAATTGGTGAAAGGGTGGTAGGAACATCCCAGTTTGCCGGAACAGAAATCATCCGGATCGCCAACCTGAATGTGATGGAGGTAAAAGTGGATGTGAATGAGAACGATATTGTTCGCGTCAGCGAGGGTGATATGGCAGACATTCAGATCGACGCGTTTTTTGGAGAGACTTTCCGCGGAGCAGTAACGGCAATAGCCAATTCGGCAACCGGCGAAGGCCTTGGTGCAGACCAGGTTACCAATTTTGAAGTGCGAATTCGTGTTTTGCCTGAATCTTACAGCCACCTGATGCGGGAAGACCGGCCTTATTTGTCGCCATTCCGGCCCGGCATGTCGGCTACAGTCGATATCCAAACCCAAAATGCCAACCAGGTTGTAAGCGTGCCCATTCAGGCCGTAACTACAAGAGAGGCTAACCTCAGCCGCAGTGAAGAGGAGCAGGAGGAGGATGGACAAGGAAGACCACGCGTTAAGGAGTATGTGTTTCTTTATGTGGATGGCAAAGCGGTGCAGACAGAGGTACGCTCAGGGATACAAGACACACAATATATTCAGATAAAAGAAGGGCTTGAGGAAAGCCGGGAGGTGATTACCGGACCCTTCAGGCTGGTGTCAAGAGACCTTAAAGATGGTGACCCGGTCATTAAAGTTCAGCGACAAGAATTGTTCAGGTAATGCCTTTATTGTTGCACATAGAAACAACCACACGGGCCTGTTCTGCCGGTTTGTCAAAGGACGGCCAAATGCTGGCATTGCGTGAAAGCGTTGATCAGGACTATGCACATTCAAACCTTTTAACTGTATTTATTGAGGAGCTCTTCAGCACGGCTGAATTGGAGCCCAATCAACTTGATGCCGTCGCTGTCAGCAGTGGTCCCGGCTCCTATACAGGCCTGCGGATCGGGGTGTCTGCCGCAAAAGGTTTCTGTTATGCTCTGGATATTCCGCTGATAGCAATAAATACCATGAAAGCATTGGCTGTGGTTGCCAAAAACCATGTTAAGACCTGTAAAGACTTCGTGAGCCCTGATTCTCCGGAGGTTTTCTATTGCCCCATGATCGATGCCAGACGCATGGAAGTTTATTTCGCTCTTTTTGACAGCAAGCATAAACAGATTAACGAAACAGAAGCTGCAATAATTGACGGGAACAGTTTTAAAAAGGAACTTGAAAGTAAAAAAATCATTTTTTTTGGTGATGGTGCCGATAAGTGCCGTAAGGTAATTCAAAGCCATAACGCGCTGTTTCTTAATGATGTTTGGCCTTCGGCAAAAGGGATGGTCCCTGAAGCTGAGAAAAAATGGAAACAGAAAGACTTCGTGGACCTGGCTTACTTTGAACCCTTTTATCTGAAAGATTTTGTTGCAGGAAAACCACGTGTAAAAGGACTGCATTAAAATGCCGGTTGCCAAGTCCCGTTTTTGATAATTCCTTACCTTTGTAGAAACCTCTCCGGTATGTGGAACAGAATTCCGTCCTGGATACGCAATAAATACTTGCTGGCACTAGTGGTCGCGCTTGTATGGTTGTTGTTTTTTGACACCCACAACTTTGTGCAACAGTGGCGCATTCGGCGTCAGCTAAAAGAGTTGCGGATAGAGCGCGACTTTTACCGTCATGAAATTATTCGCGACAGCACAGCTATCGAAGAACTGAAAGGCGATCCGGACGCCCTTGAACGGTTCGCACGCGAAAAATACCTGATGAAACGTGAAGGAGAAGATGTGTATATCCTTGTGGAAGATTAACCCTTTTATGCAGGATCAACATCAAAAATCACACGAACCGGCTTAAATTCCTTCATTTTTTGAAAATCATAAACCAGTTTTTGAAGCATCAGCTTGTCCTGGCTTAGTTCGGGGCGGCGTTTTAGTTTAATGATGATGTTTTTAATATATTGATTGCGAATTCTTGCTATAATAGGGAATTCGGGGCCAAGTATTTGTTTAGGAAAGGCTTTTTTTAACAGTTCCGAAAGGTAATCGGCAGCTTCATTAACCAGTTTGCTATCGTTGTGCAGAACAGACAGGATGATCATTCGGCTGAACGGCGGATAGTTGAACGTACGCCTTTCGGCGATCTGATCCCGGTACATTCCTTCGTAATCATTATTTGTAACCTGTTGAATAACCGGGTGCTGTGGCTGGTAGCTCTGGATGATCACCTTCCCCCTTTTCTTTTTTCTGCCCGCTCGTCCGGCGACCTGTGCCATCAGCTGAAACGCCCTTTCGTGCGACCGGAAATCCGGAAAATTGAGCATGTTGTCGGCATTCAGGATTCCTACAATGCCTACATTGTCAAAATCAAGTCCTTTGCTGATCATTTGTGTGCCGACCAGGATGTGTGTTTTTTGTAGCTCAAAATCCTCAATAATTCTTCGGTAGGCGTTTTTTGACCGCGTGGTGTCCAGATCCATCCGTGCGATCAAAGCATCAGGAAAAAACAGGGGCAGCTCTTCTTCAATTTTTTCCGTACCAAACCCTTTCATCTTGATGGCTGTAGAACCGCATGTCGGGCAAGCTCCCGGGGGTGTGGTGCTAAAACCGCAATAATGGCATTTTAATTTGTTGATTTTTTTATGATAAACGAGTTTTACGTCACATTGATGGCATTCCGGCAGCCAGTTGCAGATGTCACATTCGATGCGCAGGGAGAAGCCCCGGCGATTTTGAAACAGGATCACCTGTTCTCCTGACTTCAACGCTTCATCAATGGCACCATATAGCATCGGAGAAAAGTGTGATTTCATCGCCCTGCTTTTTGTGTCGCGCCGGATATCAGCCAGAAGAATTTCCGGCATCATTACATCACCGTGTCTTTTGTCTATCCTGGCATAGCCGTAACGCCCGGCTTTTACGTGGGCAAATACCTCCAGAGAGGGGGTTGCCGAACCTAACAACACTTTCGCACCAAACATAGATGCCAGGTATATGGCGGCATCTCTTGCGTGGTAACGCGGGGCCGGGTTAAACTGCTTGTAACTTGGTTCGTGCTCTTCGTCTATGATGATCAGGCCGGGGTTCTTGAAGGGAAGAAACAAGGCAGAACGTGGCCCAAGAACCAGGTCATAACAAATTTTGTCATTACCTGAAGACACTCCGCCCTGCAAAAGGTTGTGCCAAACCTCCGTACGTTCCATCGGGTTAAAACGGGAATGGTAAATCCCGGCCCGGTTTCCGAACTTCTGCTGTAAACGGGTGATGATCTGTGCTGTGAGTGCAATTTCCGGAAGCAAATACAGTACCTGCTCTCCCCGGGCAATCGTTTCCTGTATGAGCCTGATGTACAGCTCTGTTTTCCCGCTGGAGGTCACCCCATGCAGCAAAACCACATCGTGTTCCCTGAAGCCGTCCCTAACCTCCTGCAAGGCCTGCTCCTGGTGTTCGTTCAGCAGGGTTGTTTTTTGAATGACTTCTGAATGGTCAAAGTAACTGACGACCTTTTCATATGTTTCAAAAACATCCTTTTGGATTAGCGCGTTCAATGCAGCACTCCCGCCTTTTACGCCGGCGGTTACATCTTTTACTTTTACTTCTGTGGCCTCACTGACCCCTTGATTGAAAAGCCCGGAGTGTTTCACGAAATTGATCAGGATCTGCAGCTGCCTTGGAGCCCTCTTCTCACAGCGGTCAAAAAGCTCTTTCATTTTTTCATCGCTGTGGCAGGCTTTGTTAAGTTTGAGATGCAGCTCCCTCCTTGGTCGCCAGGGGTTGTCCAATTCTTCCTTCAACACGACGAGCCCTTTGTCCATCATCGACTGTATAAGAGGCAGAACTTTTGGCAAAGACGTAATGTTTGATGCCTGGCTGAGGGTGAGTTGCTTATTGTTTTGAAGTGCATCCAGCAGCGCCTGTTCTTTTTCGCTAACCGGAATTTTATTCTGAATCGCTTCCGGGTTTTGTGCGATCCGTGTTTCCCCACTCAACTTCATTGCCGGAGGTAAAGCGGCTTGCATCACCTCGCCAACAGTACAGAGGTAATATCCTGCAATCCATTCCCAGAATCTGAATTGTGTGTCTGTAATAATGGCTTCACTGTCGAGTAGCTCGTGAATGTATCTTGCCTGGAATCCGGCAGGAGGCTTTTCGTGGACGCGCCTGACAAGACCGGAATAAACCCTGTTTTTTCCAAAGGGAACAACAACGCGTTGGCCTGCCCGGACTTCATCGTTCAGGTGAAAAGGCACACGATAGGTAAAATACCCCTTCAGCGGAAGGGGTAGCAAGATGTCAGCAAACCGTGTTTTGCGTCCCATCTCAGGGTGTGTTGTGTGTTGTGCAACTCAGGACTAATCTCCCATACAGATACCCACTCCTCTGGCTGACTTCACCAGATCCGAGTCAGGATTGACAAAATTATAATGGCTGATGGCCTCTTCAAAGGGAACAGACACAATGTTTGGATGGCGGTATGCCACCATTTTTCCAAAGTCCTGACGCAATATCATTTCAAACGCTTCAACACCAAATTGGGTTGCCAGAATCCGGTCGTATGCTATAGGCGTTCCCCCACGTTGAAGGTGACCAAGGATGGTTTCCCGCATGTCGGTTTCCACGCCTGACTCCTTCAGTTCGTGAATAAGTTTGGAGGCAACGCCGCCAAGGCGGATATTCTTATACCCAACTTCTTTACTTTCTTCGTAGTAGATGTCACCGCCAATCGGCTTTGCTCCCTCTGAAACCACGATAATAGCATATCCACGCCCGCGGTGAAACCGGGAATGGATCTTTTCTGTTACTTTTTTGATGTCGTAAGGGATCTCGGGTATCAGACAAACATCTGCACCACCAGCAACGGCACTGTGCAGCCCGATCCATCCGGCATAACGACCCATCACTTCAAGCACGAAGACCCTGTTGTGGCTGGCAGCGGTGGTTATTAGCTTGTCAACAGCCGTCGTGGCCTCCTGTACCGCCGTCTGGAAACCGAAAGTGAAGTCGGTTGCCGACAGGTCGTTGTCAATGGTCTTGGGAACACCAATGATGTTGCAACCCTTTTCGAACAGTTGCTTGGAAATCTGCTGAGAGCCATCACCCCCAATATTAATCACTGCATCCACTCCAAGATATTGCAAACGGCGCAACATTTCATCAGAACGGTCGGCGCTTCCCCAGCTGCCATCCGGATTCTTTATAGGCCATGCAAAGGGGCCGCCTTTGTTGGTTGTTCCGATGATGGTACCACCACGTATATGTATTCCGGATACTTCCTTGTCTCCAAGCACTACCACTTCGTTGGGCTCATTCAACACCCCGTCAAAGGCGTTGATACTTCCAACAACCTCCCAGTCTCTTTCTCTTTGTGCACGCAATACGATGGCTCGTATTACCGCGTTTAATCCGGGACAGTCTCCTCCTCCGGTAGCTACCAATACTCTTTTTCTCATCTCTTCAATTATTTTTGTGTTTATTCTGTTTTTTATTCTTTAAGGCGTGGCCGTGGCGGCCGCCCTTTTGTTACTTCTTTTTTCTTTTCCCTGACCATATCATCCCTGCGTCCGGAAAACAATTCATAAACATTAAAGGTGCATATTAGTGGACCATTGTACACAGGAACTTTTTTTGAGGGTCTGAGTCCGATATGCCGCATGGCATTAATCTCGGCACTGATGATGCCGGCCTTGAATCCTGCAAAACGGTGTTTTAGTGCTTCTCCAATGCTTTTATGGAGTTCGTCAATGTCATTGTGCGTCATTCTTTTGCCATAAGGCGGATTTAGGATTACCCAACCCTGATCAAATGGTGGGCGGTAGGTGAAAAAGTCGTTCCGCTGTACTTTGATGCTACCCATCAGTCCGGCATTCATAATGTTTTGCCTGGTATGGTCGAGCAGATAGCCTTTTATGTCGCTGGCAATGATCTCTGCTTGTACTTTTTGTTTTTTGTTGTGCGCCGATTGTTGTTCTTCCAGAAACAAATCTTCGTTATAGCTGCTCCAGTGAGAAAACCCGAACTCCTTTCTTTCGGCACCTGGAGCCATATTCGCACTCATCATTGCTGCTTCGATTGAAAAGGTGCCACTTCCGCACATAGGATCGATAAACGGGCTTTTCAAATCCCATCCGGAGAGCATAATCAATCCGGCAGCCAGTATTTCATTGATTGGCGCAACCCCTGTTGAACGCCTGTAGCCCCTTTTGAATAATGCCTCCCCACTGCTGTCAAGCGATACGTTGCATTTGTTTTTGTGAACCTGCACGTTGATGCGTATGTTGGCACGGGCAGTATCTACATTCGGTCTGCTGCCATACTTCTCTTTGAAGGAATCCGCAATGGCATCTTTGCTGAGCTGGGCCAGGTACATCGTGTTTACAAAGAGATCAGAATCGTGTGCAACAGGGATTACCGAAATTGTTTTATCCTTGTCAAAATGTGCCGTCCAGTCGACCTGGCGCATCTCTTCATAAAAAGATTCTTTGTTTTCAAAAGTAAAACTATGGAGCTGCTTCAGAATACTCAATGCTGTTCTGCACCAGATATTGGCACGATAAAGTGTTTGCAGGTCGCCACGAAAAGAAACCGCACGCCTGAGCTGCTGAACGTCTTCCGCGCCAATGTCCTGTAATTCTTTTACCAGCACGGATTCCAGCCCCGCAAAGGTTTTTGCAATATATAAATCCCGTTTTGTGTCCACTTTATTATATTTTCTGAATCATATTTCGGTTTGACAGGTCAAGCCCTGTCATTACAATCTGCACATTTTCACATTTGCACATCTGCACATCTGCACATTTTCACATTTGCACATCTGCACATCTTCACATTTGCACATTTTCACATCTGCACATTTTCACATCTTCATATTATCAAATCATCCCATTAACAATCACCTGTTCCACCTTATTGCTGCCATAAGCATAGGGCAGGAAGGCGTAGGTTGGAATTTCTGTTGTGATGATCAGGTTTGCTTTTTTCCCTTTTGCAATGCTTCCCAGCTCGTTTTCAACACCCATTGCATAAGCTCCGTTGATTGTTGTTGCGTGGATCACCTCTTCCGGAAGCATTTTCATTTTAATACATCCCAGCGACATAATGAGCTGCATATTTCCTGAGGGCGAAGAGCCCGGATTATAGTCGCTGGCCATCGCAAGGGGAAGTCCGCTGTCGATCATTTTGCGGGCGGGCGGGTATTCCATCTCCAGAAAAAAGGCTGCTCCGGGAAGCAGTGTCGGCATTGTGCTGCTCTCTTTCAGCACCCTGATCTCTTCGTCTCCGGTGAACTCCAGATGGTCTACGGAAAGGGCGTTATACTTCACCCCGACTTGTATGCCGCCGCTATAGTCAAGCTCATTCGCGTGGATCTTTGGCTGAAGGCCGTGTTTTACGCCGGCCATCAGTATCCGGTCGGTTTCCTCTTCGGTAAAGAAGCCCCGGTCGCAGAACACGTCAATGTAATCGGCCAGCTCTTCACCTGCTACCATAGGGATCATTTCATGGATAACGAGGTCTACATATTCACTTTGCCGCTTTTTGTATTCGGCTGGAACAGCGTGGGCTCCAAGGAAAGTTGCCTTGATAGTCAGCGGACTGAGCTCTTTGAGTTTTTTTATCACACGAAGCATCTTCAGCTCACTCTCGCTGGTAAGTCCGTAGCCGCTTTTGATCTCGACGGCACCTGTGCCGAGCATCCGTATCTCTTCCATCCTTACCATGGCTTGTTCCACAAGCGCTTCTTCACTGGCTTCCTGCAGGCGGCGGGCAGAGTTCAGAATGCCGCCACCGCGCTTCGCGATCTCTTCATAACTCAGGCCGCGGATTTTGTCGATGTATTCAATTTCACGACTGCCATCATATACAAGATGTGTATGTGAATCGCAAAAGGCAGGCATCACCATCCTGCCGGATGCATCTATCACATGAAAGTCTAAACCATCAATAAAATCTTTGTCTAACAGCCCCGACATCTGACCGAAATCCTTTATCAAGCCATTCTCAATAAAAAGATAAGCGTCCTTAATCGTGGGTAGGGATGCCATTTCATCACCGGCTACACTGGTTCTCGGCGTGTCATCTGTTTGTAGTAGCTCTTTGATGTTTTTTATGAGGATCTTCATATGTTTGTGTTTTTGTAGAAGTCAGAAGTTAGATTTCTTTTTCTTCGAGCGACTACGGCTTTCTGATCAGCAGCCAGGTATCGTGATATTCCGGGTGGTTGCTTCTGATTTGCTGAATGCGGCCGCGTGCAGGAGCCTCGATGTCGTAGGAATCGACCGATACGCGGTGAAAACCCGTTTCAGAAATCAGGATAACAGGAGAAAACCCCTGCCTCTCCAAAGTGACCATAAATCTTTCCGCGTTTTCCCTGTAGCTGAAGCTGCCTGTGATCACAAAGTATGTGTTTTCATCGTGAGAAACTTTATCTTCCTGGCGTTCAAAAGTAAAACGCTCTTCCACAACCAGTATTTCAGCCGGTTCAGGTGCAGGAATCGGATCGGCGATTGGTTCCTCCGCGGGTGGCGGTTCAACAACTGCAGCCATTTCCTGTGATTTGCATCCAATCATCAGCACGCTGACGAAAAGCATAAGAATAAGTAGCTGTTTCATAATCTATATTGCATTAAGGGTTTGACATAAATAATAAACAAAAGTACGTCTTTTTCACCATATTTTATTGAAAGCATTATTATCTAAAAATTGTAGCTTCGCATGTGATGAATTGTTGAATCGTTGAAGGTTGTTTAATTGTTGAATCGTTGAAGATTGTTTAATTGTTTAATCGTTGAATTGTTGAATCGTTGAAGATTGTTTAATTGTTTAATCGTTGAATTGTTTAATCGTTTAATTGTTGAATTGTTGAATCGTTGAATTGTTGAATCGTTGAACAGTGTATCTTAAACGGAAAACCGGAAAAAATGAAGTACACGAACGATATATTGACAGAAATTATTGTCCGGGATTACCATCCGGACGATTATGATGCCATCATGCACCTTTGGGAGTTAACCGGACTGGGAGGCGCAAAACGGGGTGATGACAGGGCTGTTGTTGAAAAAAGCATTGCAATGGGCGGGCGTCTGCTGGTTGCGCTTCATCAGGATGGCCTGTTAATGGGTACCAGCTGGATGACTTTTGATGGGCGTCGCATTCATTTACACCATCTTGGGGTGCATCCTGAATATCGGCGCAAGGGCATTGGCCGTCTGCTGAGCATCCGTTCTGTAGACCATGCCAGAGAAAAGCAGGTTCAGATCAAGCTCGAGGTTCACCGGGATAATCAGGCAGCTGTGGCACTTTATAAAAAGCTGGGGTTTCAGTATCTTGGTGATTATGATGTTTATATCATCAGGTCATTCATCGACTGAAAGCTTTCATAAATTATTCACGCGCATCCATCAGGATTGAAAGCATCTTAATGGCTGCATCGGCAATGACGGTTCCCGGTCCGAAGACGCCTGTAACACCTGCATCATAGAGGAATTGATAGTCTTGCGGTGGTATAACGCCACCCACGATCACCATAATATCATCGCGCCCCAGTTTTTTTAGCTCTTCGATGATTTGCGGCGCCAGTACCTTGTGTCCGGCAGCAAGACTGGATACCCCAACAATGTGCACGTCGTTTTCTGCAGCTTGCCGTGCTGCTTCTTTTGGTGTCTGAAAGAGCGGTCCCACATCTACGTCGAAACCAATGTCGGCATAAGCGGTTGCAACAACCTTGGCTCCGCGGTCGTGGCCATCTTGTCCCATCTTGGCGATCATGATGCGCGGCCTGCGCCCTTCCAGTTTTGCAAAATCCTCAGACATTTTCCGTGCTTTTGCAAAGCTGTCGTTGTTTTCTATTTCCATGGAATACACTCCTGATATTGAACGTATAACGGCCTGGTAGCGACCAAAAACCTTTTCACATGCAACAGAGATCTCTCCCAGTGAGGCTCGTTTTCTTGCTGCATCTACGGCAAGCTCAAGAAGATTGCCTTTGCCGGATTCGCAGGCTTCGGTAATAGCTGTCAGAGCTTTATCTACTTCCTTCTGATTGCGGTTTGCGCGGAGTTTCTCCAGACGCTTTATCTGAGAAGCCCTTACAGCAGTATTGTCGACATCGAGGATATCAATGGGGTCTTCCTTTCCACGTCTGTATTTGTTGATGCCAACAATGATGTCGCGGCCTCCGTCAATACGCGCCTGCTTGCGCGCTGCTGCTTCCTCGATACGCATTTTTGGGACCCCTGTCTCAATTGCCTTGGCCATCCCACCCAGACTTTCGATCTCCTGAATGTGTTCCCAGGCACGATGCGCGATTTCGTGGGTCAGTGACTCCACGTAGTAAGAGCCAGCCCAGGGGTCGATAGCACGCGTCACATCTGTCTCTTCCATAATATAAAGCTGTGTGTTCCTTGCAATGCGCGCAGAAAAGTCAGTAGGCAGTGCAATGGCTTCATCAAGGGCATTGGTGTGCAGTGATTGGGTATGCCCCAGCACGGCACCCATCGCTTCGATACAAGTGCGCGCTATGTTGTTATAAGGATCTTGTTCCGTGAGGCTCCATCCCGATGTTTGGGAATGGGTGCGTAGTGCGAGCGACTTTGGGTTTTTCGGATTGAATTGCTTCACCAGTTTGGCCCAGAGCATGCGTGCTGCACGCATTTTTGCGATCTCCATAAAGTGGTTCATTCCAATTGCCCAGAAAAACGACAGTCTGGGTGCAAAGCTGTCGATATCCATGCCGGCATTTACTCCTGTTCGGAGATACTCCAATCCGTCAGCCAGGGTATACGCCAGCTCAATGTCACAGGTGGCACCTGCTTCCTGCATGTGATAACCGCTGATTGATATGGAGTTAAAGCGCGGCATGTTTTTGGATGTGAACTTAAAGATGTCGGCGATGATACGCATTGAGGGCAGAGGCGGATATATATACGTGTTGCGTACCATAAACTCCTTAAGGATGTCATTCTGGATGGTTCCGCCAAGCTTTTCCATCGGCACGCCCTGCTCCTCTGCCGCCACGATATAGAAAGCCATTACCGGCAGAACGGCACCGTTCATCGTCATTGATACAGACATTTTATCAAGAGGAATGTCATCAAAAAGAATTTTCATATCCAGGATGGAGTCGATGGCGACTCCGGCTTTGCCTACATCACCGATTACACGTTCATGATCCGAGTCGTAGCCACGGTGCGTGGCCAGGTCAAAAGCAACGGAAAGTCCTTTTTGTCCTGCGGCAAGATTGCGACGGTAAAAGGCATTGGACTCTTCAGCGGTTGAAAAACCTGCATACTGCCTGATGGTCCACGGACGCATCACATACATAGTTGAGTAAGGGCCTCTTAAAAATGGCGACAAACCCGCAGCATAATTCAGGTGTTCCATGCCGGAAAGGTCATCCTTGCCGTAAACGGGCTTTACTGCGATTTTTTCAGATGTTTCCCAGCACTTTTGAGTATTGTTGGCATCTCCCCGGGCACGGTGATCTCCGGGGTTTTTCTTTTTTGATTCAAATGAGATGTTTTTAAAATCAGGTCGCATGTTATTTAGATTATTTTATTGAGCCCTTATTGTTGATACAAGGCACGCCTTGTCTGTACTGTCTATACAATTCCAAGAATTTCGTTATATCGTGTAAGCGATTCAAGCACGTTGGTGCGTATATGAATGTAGTGGTCTACACCGGCATCATTCAGCTCGTTGATGATCTCTCTGGGGTTTCCTGCTACTATGACAATGGTTTCCGGGTTGCTCTCTTTTATCATTTTGGCGGCCGGTGCCATTTCCAGATACTCTTCATCGCTGCTGCAGAATACAACAATAGTTGCGCCGGTATCAGTTGCAGCCTGAACACCGGATTTGATGTCGCCGAAGCCCAGGTTGTCGATAATCTGATAGCCTGCCACACTAAAAAAATTGCCGGAAAACGTGGCTCTTGCTTTGCGCATTGCCGGGTTTCCATAAGTAAACAAAAACACTTTCGGGATGTCAAATCCCTTTTTTGCGTGGTTTTCAACGGCCATTCGCAAAGCTTCAAAGGCTTGTGGACCACGATATTGACGCAGTGCTGACATGTCGCTTAGTTGTGCCCTTGGTTCAACCTTGTCGAGCACACGCTCTTCGGAGTTGGCATACTGATTGGTTCCTACGAAGATACGTTTCCGTATAGCGATATCCTGATCCCGCTTTTGACACATCTCTTCAATGGACTTCCGGATATTTTCGGATTCAACGGCCCGGATAAACCCACCTTCTGCTTCAATGTTGGTAAACAGTTTCCACGAGGCCTGAGCCAGCTCGTGGGTTAGGTTTTCAATGTAATATGATCCTGCGGCGGGATCAGCGACTTTGCCGAAATAGGCCTCATGCTTTAAAATGATCTGCTGATTTCGTGCCATTCGATATCCAAAGTCATCCGGCTTTTTAAAACTGTGGTCAAAGGTTGTAACACATAAACTGTCTGCCCCGCCAATAGAGGCAGACATGGCCTCTGTGGTAGTGCGCAACATATTTACATAGGGGTCGTATATGCTTTTGTTCCGGTTCGAGGTAACGGCATGGATAAACATCTTGCTTGCTTTTTCTGCGGCGGAATCGGTTTTTTCAGAATTGGCGATAAAAGCTTCAACCACCTTGCTCCATAATACCCTGGCGACGCGTAGTTTTGCTATTTCCATAAAATAGCTGGACCCAATCGCGAAGGTAAACTGTAGATGTGGTGTGATTTCCTCCGGTTTTAACCCCTTTTCTGTAAACGCGGCAAGGTATTCAACAGCCTGAGAAAGTCCATAGGCAAGCTCTTGAACCATATTGGCTCCTGCATTATGGGTGTGTTGGCCGTGAATGTTGATTACCCGGAATTCGGGCTGATGATCTTTGGCCATATTGATGAGCTTTGTTGCACGGTCAAAGCTTGCATCGCGGGACTTATGAAATCGCTCATATAACAAAAGCCAGGCAAGCGGATCAAAGTCCAATGACCCTTTTAACGATTTTTCGCCTGCATAACTGACAAGCATTTCAAAAAATGCGGGATAGTCTGTTCCATTTTGAAAGTGCAATGGCACTTTTTCCAGGTCGATGCCTTCAAGAAGATTATTCAGGTCTTTTGAGGTTTCAATGTTTTGAATGTTCAGTCCAATGGCCTGCGCCCCTTTCTCCAGAGCTTCTCTGGCGAGTCTGTTCGCCTGTTCCGGGTCTGCTTCTTCAAAGTCCTGACGGATGATCCAGTCATTGTTTTTGGTTTTTGTACCCCTAAGATAAGGTGCTTCACCGGGCATGCTTTCCATGAAAGGCAGTGTTTCCAGATCTTCCGCCCGGTAATAGGGGCGTACCGGAATGCCTTCATTGGTTTTCCAAATCAGGCGCTTTTCATAATCAGCACCTTTAAGGTCTTCAATGATTTTTGCTTCCCAGTCAGCCGTTGAAACGGGGGGGAAGTTTTCAAACAACAAAGATTGCTTATTTTTATCCATACAAAAAATATTTTTGGGCAGGGAAATGGGTAACAAGACGGCAAAGATACTGACATTTTTGTAATTCCACAGGTTGTTTTTTGTCCACAAATTTTCACAAATTATTTCTCAAATTCTCACAAATTAAAGCCTGGCTCTTAGATCCCAGTTCCAAGCTAAACCTCAACCTCTAAACGACTATACCTTAAACCCCCAACCTTAATCTCAACCTTAACCTTCATTAATCAAATAGCACGCGGATAACACAGATACAACGGATGCTCGCGGATTAAATCTATTGATTACCTTTGCAGACATCAAACCAAACCTTTACTAGCAATGGAATACAACTTCAACGAGGTTGAAAAAAAATGGCAGGCTTACTGGCAGGAACACAACACCTATAGCGTAGAAATAGATAAAGATCGGCCAAAGTATTATGTTTTAGATATGTTTCCATATCCCTCCGGTGCAGGGTTACACGTCGGGCACCCCCTGGGATACATAGGCTCTGATATTTACTCGCGCTACAAACGCCAGAAGGGGTTTAATGTGCTGCATCCTATGGGATATGATGCTTATGGCCTGCCTGCCGAACAATATGCGATTCAGACAGGTCAGCATCCGGCCATTACAACAGAAAAAAACATCAAAAGATACCGCGAACAACTGGATAAGATCGGTTTCAGTTTCGATTGGAGCCGGGAGGTGCGCACTTGTGACCCTTCTTATTACAAATGGACACAATGGACCTTTATTCAGCTTTTCAACCATTACTATAACAACAAAACCCGGAAAGCAGAACCCATCAATGAACTTGAGACGCTATTTGGGCGAAGCGGCAACCTTGATGTGGATGCTGCCTGCAGTGATGTGCCATCGTTTACCGCCGTTGAGTGGATGAAAATGAGTGAAAATGAGAAGCGGGAGGTGTTAATGGGTTACCGTCTGGCCTATCTTTCTGACACCTTTGTGAACTGGTGTCCCAGGCTCGGCACAGTGCTTGCCAATGATGAAGTAAAAGAGGGCTATTCTGTGAGGGGTGGCCATCCTGTAGAACAAAAAAAAATGAAGCAGTGGTTTTTGCGGATCACTGCTTATGCAGAACGCTTACTGGAAGGCCTGGACCGGATTGAGTGGAGCGACTCTCTGAAGGAGATGCAGAAAAACTGGATTGGCCGCTCCGAAGGTGCTACACTTTTTTTTCCAATAAACAGTAGCGGTGCCAGCATTGAGGTGTTTACTACCCGGCCCGACACGGTTTTTGGTGCGACCTTCATGGTGCTTGCTCCCGAACATGAGCTGGTAAATAAAATTACGACGCAGGAATATCGCGAACCGGTTGCTGCATATGTTAAAGCCGCCGGCAGCAAGTCGGAGCGTGAACGTATGGCTGAAGTAAAAACAGTATCCGGCCAGTTTACGGGAGCTTATGCCATTAATCCGTTAACCGAAAAAAAGATACCTGTTTATATTGCTGATTATGTGTTGGCAGGATATGGGACCGGTGCAATTATGGCAGTACCCGGTCACGATAGCCGTGATCATGCCTTTGCCAGGCATTTTGAACTTCCAATCCTGGAGGTTGTAACAGGTGGTGATGTTTCTGAGGATGCCTATGATGCAAAGGAGGGAAAGCTGGTCAATAGTGGATTCATTAACGGGATGGAGGTTCCTGTAGCGATCAGTACCATTTGTCGCCACGTTGAAGAAAAAGGGATCGGTCGGGCTAAAGTAAACTTCCGCTTACGCGACGCGATTTTTAGCCGGCAACGTTACTGGGGAGAGCCCTTCCCTGTGTATTACAAGGATGATGTTCCTTATGTGCTTCCAGAATCAGATCTGCCTCTAGAGCTACCCCCTGTAGACAAGTATTTGCCCACCGAGACAGGCGAACCACCTCTGGCGCGAGCAAAAAACTGGTCTACAGCCGATGGATATCCGCTGGAATGCAATACAATGCCCGGTTTTGCCGGATCCAGCGCATATTATATCCGTTATATGGATCCCACGAACCACAAAGAGCTCGTGTCAAAAGAAGCGGTAAACTACTGGGGTAATGTTGACTTGTATGTGGGAGGCGCTGAACACGCGACAGGACACCTGATCTATGCACGATTCTGGAACAAGTTTCTCTATGATATCGGGATTGTGGTGAAAGATGAGCCCTTTGAAAAACTGATCAACCAGGGAATGATCCAGGGCAGATCCAACTTCGTCTATCGGGAAAAAGGAAGAAACCGTTTTGTTTCATTCGGGCTGAAAGAAAAGTATGATGTGATGCCCATCCACGTAGATGTAAATATCGTTCATAATGACATTCTGGATCTGGAAGCATTTAAGAAGTGGAGTCCCGAATACCTGAACGCGGAATTTGTGCTGGAAGACGGAAAATATATTTGTGGATGGGAAGTTGAAAAGATGTCCAAATCTTTCCACAATGTTGTGAACCCGGATGACCTGATTAAAAAATACGGTGCCGACACCCTGCGGCTTTATGAAATGTTCCTTGGTCCAATTGAACAGGCAAAACCCTGGGATACTAAAGGAATCGAAGGGGTGTTCCGTTTTATCAGAAAGCTTTGGCGGTTGTATCACGATAAAAACAATGAAGCCGCCCTTTCCGATCAACCACCTACAGAACAAGAATTAAAAACCTTGCACAAGACCATCAAAAAAGTAAGCAACGACATCGAGCGTTTTTCGTTCAATACTGCCGTCAGTGCTTTTATGGTTTGCGTTAATGAGCTCACGGATCTGCAGTGCAATAAAAGGGAGGTTCTTGAGCCTTTGGCAGTCATTGTTGCACCCTTTGCACCACATATTGCAGAAGAGTTATGGTATTTGCTGGGGCATCGTGAAAGCGTCGCACTGGCTTCTTTTCCGGATTATGATGAAAAATTGGTTGCAGATGATGTGATCGAATACCCGGTATCATTCAATGGTAAAACCCGCTTTAAGCTTCAATTGCCGGCCGATGCTTCGCGAGAAGCTGTTGAAAAGGCCGCACTTGATGCACAGGAGGCTCAAAAGTGGCTTGAAGGGAAGCAGGTTCGTAAAGTTATTGTCGTGCCGAAAAAAATTGTAAATATTGTTGTAAATTAGCCTAACCCTTCATCAGGGTTCGATTTGCCCGATAGAAACCTAAATTAACCGGTCATGATTATTCAGAAAGTCCGTTTAAGCTTTATGGTGTTGCTTGTGTTTGGTTTTCTGGCTTGTGATGATGATTCGGATGACAGAAACAAGTTCGCGGGTCGCTATGAAGTAAAAGAGCAAAGCCTGGAAACGTTTGTCCCACGAAATGATTATGAAGTTAGAATTCGAAAAGACTTGGCCACAATTGACCAGATCATCATCAATAATTTTTATAATCTGGATATTGATGTCTATGCAGTTGTTAGCGGAAGTTCAGTAACAATACCCAGGCAGCAACATCAGGTGTATGAATATAAAGGAAGTGGAAACATGAGCGGCAATGTAATCACCGTTGAATACACCGTGAGTTCAACGCAGGATGACAGCAGTTTTTTTGACAGGTTACGAGCGGAAATGACTTTAATCGATTAATTATATTATGCTAATTAAAAAAATGAATAAATGCTTAAAGCTGAAATAATAACAGAAAAAGGGAAGATGCAGGTGCATTTTTATGAAAAGGATGCCCCGGGTACGGTTAAAAACTTTGTTGAACTGTCTCGCAAAGGGTTTTATGATGGATTGACATTTCATCGGGTGATTCCTGATTTTGTCATTCAGGGTGGTTGTCCAAACGGAACCGGCATGGGAGGTCCGGGATATACAGTCGACTGTGAGCTTGACGGGGAGAATCAATTTCACGACAGGGGTGTGCTGTCGATGGCACACGCCGGCCGCAACACCGGTGGTTCACAGTTCTTTATTTGCCATAGCCGCAACAACACCGCACATCTTGACCGACAGCACACCTGCTTCGGGAAGGTTGTAGAAGGCCTGGAAGTGATTGACCAAATCCAACAGGGCGACAGAATTGAACAGATCACTATTGTTGAAGAAGAATAAAAGAATCCGGAATTTATCCTTCGTTTTTCTTTTAGAACATTCTGAAGCTGTTATTCAGACCTTAGGGCATTTACGGGGTTTGATCTTGCTGTTACCCAGGTTTGAATGCTGATGATCATGGAGCTTATCAGCAGCACAACCACGCCGGCAATTAGAATCCACAACGGGTTTATTGTAATTCTGTAGGCAAAGTTGTCCAGCCAACGCCCCATAATCAGCCAGGTGAGCGGAAAAGCGAAAATGAATGCTATTGCCGAAAGGATTACTGACTCTTTGTTGAACAACCAAATGAGTTTGCCGGCAGATGCCCCGAGCACGATTCTGATACCGATCTCTTTGGTGCGGCGCTCGGCAGCAAAAGCCGCCAGTCCGTAGACACCGAGCAAGGATATGAAAAGCGCAAGCATTGCTCCGGCGGTTAGCAGCTGTGTAGATTGTTGTTCCTGACTGTATTCATGCCTGATCCCTTCGTCAAGAAACATCATGTCCGGTATATAAGCAGGATCAAAACTTTGAAGCACTTCCGAAACGGCCAGCTGTAAAGACAAAATGTCTTCGGTTGCAACTTTTAAAAAGACATGAGGAAACCCGGAACGTGCATTAATAATTGCCAGGGGACCGATCTCATCGTGAAGCGACTTGAAGTGAAAATCCTCAACAATGCCTACCAGCGGTCCGGTTGTGCCAAAAAGGTCCAGCTCCTTATGAATCGGATCTTCAAAGCCCAGGGCGCGCACTGCCCGCTGATTTAAGATGAATGCACTGTGCAGGTCCATGTCCGAATCAGGGTAAAAGAACCTCCCTTCTGCAAGTTGAATGCCCATCACATCAAAAAAATCCTGATCAACATAAATAATATCAGATGTAACACCGGTTTCCTTCGCAACACCAACCTCTGCCACAAGGTCAACCCGGTTATGGCCTCCAAAAAGAAAAGTGGTGCCGGAAACCCCATTAACGGAAGAAAGGTTGAACAGCTCACTTTTTAACGCCGGAAATGATTGTGACAATGTTGATGACAGGTTTCTGACTACCAGAACATTCTCCCGGTCAAAGCCGGGGTTTTGTTTCATCATGTAATTTGTTTGGCTGCTTACCACCCATAAGCTACTGATTACAAATAGTGTGATTGTGAACTGAAAGGTTACAAGGACCCTTCGGAACCATTTTCCTTTTGTCCCTTTCAGCGTTTCCCCCTTGAGGATTTTAACAGCATCAAACGACGACAGATAGAAAGCGGGATACAACCCGGAAAGAACAGCTGTTAGAATAAAAACGGATAAAACGGTAAGAATGCCCGGGGGTGATAACAGAATGTTCATGTTTCCCTCAACGCCGGTATGTTGTAAAAAAAGAGCATTTAGTAACTCTGCAACAAGAAAGGCGATCAGAAAACAGATTGCGGTGATGACTAGTGACTCCATCATGATTTGTCGAATCAGCGTGCCCCGGCTGGCACCGGCAACTTTTCGCACACCGATCTCCTTAGCCCGGAGCATGCTTTTAGCCGTTGCCAGGTTTACATAATTGATGATGGCCACCAGTATGATAAAAAGGGATAGAACTCCAAAGAGCCTGAGGTTCCTGTAGTTTCCACTTTCTTTGATTTCCCAGATCAGATTGGAATGCAGGTGAATGTCTGTTAACCGGATCAGCGTATGAATGAGTGAAAAGGATAATCCCTCGTATAACGGGTTTTCGTCGATCAGCCTTGCTCCCAGGCTATTTAGCTTCTCCTCCAGCAGATTCGTGTCAGTGTTATCATGAAGCTTTAGATAGGTGTAAAAGTTTGTGCCGCTGATTTTTACCTGTGAAGGTACCTTGTAGATATTGGCAATGGCGCTGAATGTAATATGACTGTTGTCAGGAGGGTCTTCAACGATTCCGGTAATCTGATAGCGCTCCCCTTCAAGATCCACCATTTGGTATAAGCCATCAAAAGGGTCGTCAAACAAACGGCTTGCCGTTGAAACGGAAAGCACAAGCGCGTTGTTGTCTGATAGTGCCTGCTCCTGATCGCCTGCCAGGAACTCGTAGGAAAAGACCGAAAAGAAGGTGGTGTCGGCAAAATAAACGTTTGATAGAAAGATTGCCCGCTCGTCAACAGTGACCTGTGGGTGCATGAAGTAAGTTGTCATCCGAACAAATTCTTCAACCTCAGGAAAATCCCTCAACGCTTCTTCGCCCAATGGGTAAATTGCGGTTGGCACCCTGATAGGCTCCCCCTGGCCCAGAATGGCTTTTGTCTGGACCCTGAATATCCTGTCGTGGTCTGAAAAAAACTTATCATAACTCAGTTCATACAGGATGAATGACCAGATGAACAAAACAATTCCGACCCCGAGTGAAAGCCCCAGGATGTTAATGGTGGAATTGATTTTTTGTTTTTGGATGTGGCGAAAGACACCCTTTAGATAATGTTTTATCATGATAAAGAAAGCCCCCGGAAACCCGGGGGCAATAGTTAAGTTATTGACAGAATTCTATTGAGCTGCGGCTGATGCCAAAACAAATTCAGTGCTTTTGTCTTCAGTTACGATCTGCCCGTCAAATAACCGGATGATCCTTTGTGCATAGGAAGCATCACGCTGAGAGTGAGTCACCATGATGATGGTTGTTCCATTCTTGTTGAGTGACTCCAGAAGGTTCATCACTTCATCCCCATGGGTTGAATCCAGGTTTCCTGTAGGCTCATCCGCCAGGATAATATGGGGTTTGGCCACTACAGCCCGGCAAACGGCTACACGCTGCTGTTGTCCGCCCGAAAGC
>SKSI01000090.1 GCA_007123065.1 Bacteroidales bacterium | reverse complement strand
CAGATAAATCAAAGGCAATTCAATGTTTTCAAAAACGCTCAGCTCGTCGATCAGGTTAAAATTCTGAAACACAAAACCGATGTTGCGCTTGCGCAGATTGGCACGTTGCTTTTCGGAATACCTTGAAACCTCTTGCCCCAGGAAATTATACTCACCACCGCTGGGGTTGTCAAGCAGTCCCATTATGTTGAGCAGTGTGGATTTGCCACATCCTGACGGTCCCATTATGGCAACAAACTCCCCTTCGTTGATCTCAAAAGAGACCTTGTTCAAAGCTGTGGTTTCTACGTCTTCTGTCCGAAAAACTTTTGTTAAATCATTTGTCTTAATCATGGCTGTAAATTTAGGAATGAGTGTTTATGTTTTTTTGTTGATGATCGTTTTTTTTTCAAATATCTATAATATTTTTTATCTGAATATAAGCCTGTCTCTGCCACCATAGCTGTCGTAGGAGGATGTGATCACCCTTTCGCCGGGTTCCAGCCCTTCCAGTACTTCGTAATGGTGTATGTTTTGACGTCCGATTCGGATCTGCCTTCTGGTAGCCTGTGAACCTGCTGCATCCAGCACATAGATCCAGTTGCCTCCGGTTGCCTGGTAAAAGCCGCCGCGTGGTATAATCAGTGCATCGGCGATGCCACTGAACTGAAGACGAAGTTGCAAGGTCTGCCCCCTGCGGATCCCTTCCGGTTCATCACCGTTAAACTCGAGGTCCACCTCAAAGGCACCTCCTGTAATGTTGCTGTATATTTTATTGACTTCAAGATGATAGGTTTGTCCGGCATATTCAAAAGAGGCAGGCTGTCCGATATAAGTGCGGTTGATGTAACGTTCGTCGATTCGTGCGCGAAGTTTGTAACCGTCAAGCACGTCGATCTGTCCAAGGTTCTCGCCCGATGCTTTTGTTTCACCCCGTTCTGCATTAAAGGATGACAGACGGCCACTGATTGGAGAGCGGATGATCAACTGACCAAGGGTTTCATGCAACATGTCGATGTTTTCTTCCACGCGGGAAATATACTGGTTGATCTGCTGCATCTGGGTGGAAACATATAACGAATCGTGGCGCATGGTACGCAAACCGATATCAAAATTGCGTTGTGCAAACCGGTATTCCCTTTCCGCATTTTCATATTCCTCATCAGAAATCACACCCTCCTCAAAAAAATGCTTTTTGCGTAAGTAGTCTTTTGTAGTAACGTCCAGACGATACTCCAGATCTACGAGCTGCCGCTCCAGGTTGAACATGTTGCGTTCAAGGCTCAGGCGCGTATTTTGGTACCTGTCAAGAACCTCCAGAGCTGTATTTTCCTGTTGCATGTAGTTTAGCTCCAGCTGAGCGTTTGCCAGACGAAGAATCTTGTCTCCCTCTTCAACATGTGCACCGTCGCGAACAAAAATCTCTTCGACCCTCCCGCCAAATACAGCATCTACGTATATTGTGACAATGGGCTGGACAACTCCATCAACAGGGATAAACTCCTGAAAATGGCCCTGTTGAACTTCGGCAACGGTCATTTTGTCCCTGTCTACGTAAAGCCTGCTGCTGGTGTCGCGAAAGAATAAAAGATAAACGATAAAGACGCCAAACGCTGTTACTCCTGCTATGCTGAGGACCTTTTTCAATGTCCACTTTTTCTTTTTAATGATCCTGTCCATTACAAACTGTTTTAAGGTTTCTCGACCAAAAAATCAACGAATATTGTGCCAATAAGCATAACACACACATAAACAGCAAAATAACCTGTTTTCTTTGGTTTTTTCTTAAAAAAAGTGTTCAGATCCGTGCACCCAATGTATGAAAACGTACGCATAAAGCAGGTTGCCCCTCGAAGATATGATTTGTTTATAGATGTTTTGTTGCTAACTTTGGCAAAATTTATTTTATGGATGAACGATTAAATGCTTTCGGGAAGCTGCTTTCAATCATGGATGAGCTGCGTGCAAAATGTCCCTGGGATAAGAAGCAAACCCTGGAGAGCCTTCGCCACCTGACTATTGAAGAAACGTACGAACTTGCTGATGCAATTCTTGACCAGAACATGGAGGAGATTAAGGGGGAGCTTGGAGACCTGATGCTCCATATTGTTTTTTACTCCAAAATTGGCAGCGAGAAAAAGGCTTTTGATATCAAGGATGTTATTGATGGGATCAACAAGAAACTCATCAGCCGCCACCCGCATATATATGGTGACGTGAAAGCAGTAACTGCGGATGAGGTTAAGGATAACTGGGAAAAAATCAAGCTCAGAGGAAATAAAAAACGGGTGCTGTCGGGTGTGCCGAAATCACTGCCAGCCATGATCAAGGCCTACCGCATTCAGGATAAGGTTAAAGGTGTCGGTTTTGACTGGGAAAGACCGGAACAGGTTTGGGAAAAGGTTCAGGAAGAACTGGAAGAACTGAAGGCCGAAGTTGAAAATGGTGCTTGTAAACGAACAACGGAGGCCGAGTTTGGTGACCTGCTTTTTGCGCTGATCAATTATGCCCGCTTTATTGGGGTAAATCCGGAAAATGCCCTGGAACGAACCAATAAAAAATTTGTCAAACGTTTTGAGCATCTTGAAGAACAAGCCAGAAAAACAGGAAAAGATATGAAGAAAATGAATCTGGCCGAAATGGATGTGTTCTGGAATGAAGCGAAAAAGCTGGAAGGAAGTGATGATTTATAAATGTGCAAATTAGCAGATGTGCAAATGTATTAATTAGCAGATGAGCTCGAAGCTGGAAGCTCGAAGGGAATGAAGATTTGTAAATTAGCAGATGTGCTAATGGGATCTGAAAGCTGGGATCTGAGATCCATCGAGTCTCAGTGAGCCGGGCATTATGAGCTTAATTTGCTGGATGTTTTCCCGCAAATAGCTTCGCTGAAACAGGGTAGCTATCTGGTTATGATACAAACAGGTACTCTCAGGGAGTCAATACTGGTTACACTTTTAAACCGGCAGTGTGAATTTTGCCTTCAGGAGCTTTTTATTTGATTGCCTCATCCGCATACATCTCAAAATCATAAAGGATGAGGTCGGACCGTTTACCCAGGCCGTCATCCAATGGAAAAACGCCCTGAAGCTGTTCCGTTTTGCGAACTTTGCTGATGAAATCATTCTGGTTGAAGCCAGCTCCCGGATTCTTTATCAGCAGGAGATAATCCATGTTTTTTGGCAATTCAAACAAAACCCCTTCAGGACATTTGTTGGCAAGCAGGAAATAATGCAACCTGTTGATGGCGTCTTCATAATGGTAAACAGAGAACCGCGACGTTTCAACTTTCTTATACGGTGGATAAGCAAAAGGGGAAAGCCTTTTCAGGTCAAAAAGAAGATGGCGGTTCAGTAGCCAGCATAACCGATAGTCCTTTTGTTGCGAAAACAACGCAATGACCTTGAAAGAAGGGGTGTGTTCAACACGAAGCTTTGTTTTTTTTACCATAAGCCCACAGGTGTTCCTTTTTGGTTCAGTCTTGATGTAAAGGTACGTTAAATGCCGGAGTCGTTTTCGCTTTCGGATATTTGCAGCAGATCCCAGACTTTTTGTGCAGCACGTTGTTCCGCTTTTTTTATTGAGAAGTCCTGTCCGCTGGCAAAAGGTCTGCGATCGATGCACAGTTCAATGGTATAGAGTTTGAGCTTTTTGCCGTTTTCTTCTTCAGAAATCAGGTTAAAAACGACCGCTTTTCTCTGTTTCTGAGCCCACTCAATAACTTTGCTTTTGAAGTTTACCTCGCGGTGTATCAGTTCGTCAATATCCAGATGGGTTTGAATGATATGTTGTATGATGATGCTTTTTGTGAAGTTGTAGCCCCTGTCGAGATAAAGTGCTCCAATAAAAGCTTCAAAAGCATCACCTGCGATGGAGGAGCCGGGAACGCTCCTGTCCTTGCTGGAATCAATGAGCTTTTCCAGTCCGAGTTTTTTTGACAGAAGATTCAGGTTGCTCCGGCTGACAATACGTGATCGCATCTCAGTAAGAAAACCTTCTTCTTTAAATGGAAATTTTTTGAAAAGAAAGTCGGCAACCACCGATCCCAAAACGGCATCGCCAAGGTATTCAAGTCGTTCGTTGCCGTGTTTTAACCCGTTGGTGGTATTGTCGGCCTTCGATTTATGACAGAATGCCAGTTTATATATAGCAACGTTTTTTGGCTTGTAACCAAAAATATTGCTGATGGCATCAGACAGTTCCTGTTCTGCTGTCTTTTGCTTTAGACGATTAAACTTAAATAAGCGCAAGCGGTCAATTATTGTTTAAACTTTTTAAATGCCAAGCACGCATTATGTCCGCCAAACCCAAATGTGTTGGATAATGCGACATTTACTTCACGTTTTTTTGCTTTATTAAACGTGAAATCAAGTTTGTTGTCGATTTCCGGATCCAGGTTGAAGTGGTTTATCGTGGGTGGTACAATGTCGTTTTGTACGGCAAGAATCGTTGCAATTGACTCAACGGCGCCTGCGGCACCAAGCAAGTGGCCTGTCATCGACTTGGTTGAATTGATGCTGATTTTGTAAGCATGCTCACCAAAAAGGGTTACAATTGCTTTGGGTTCGGAAATGTCTCCAAGCGGGGTAGATGTGCCGTGTGTGTTGATGTGGTCAACATCTTCAGTTTTCAGGCCGCCATCTTCCAAAGCATATTTCATAACGTTTACTGCACCGAGGCCATCAGGATGCGGGCTTGTCATATGGTAGGCATCTGCTGACATTCCTCCGCCAACTACTTCTGCATATATCTTGGCACCGCGTTTAAGGGCGTGTTCCAGTTCTTCAAAGATGATGGTGCCACTGCCTTCTCCCAATACAAACCCGTCACGGTCTTTGTCGAATGGCCGGGAAGCTGTTTTTGGGTCATCGTTGCGTACGGAAATGGCGTGCATGGCACTGAATCCGCCAACACCGGCATCATTGATTGCTGCCTCAGAGCCACCGCTGATGAATACATCGGCTTTCCCAAGACGGATCAGGTTGAAACAGTCTACCAGGGCATTCGCCGAAGAAGCACAGGCGGAAGTGGTTGTGTAATTCGGACCACGAAATCCATACTTGATTGAAATGTGTCCGGCTGCAATATCCGCGATCATTTTGGGAATAAAGAATGGGCTGAATCTCGGTGGCCCATCGCTCTTGGCATAAGCAGAAACCTCTTTGAGAAATGTCTCCAGGCCGCCTATTCCGCTGCCCCAGATCACGCCAACACGGTCCGGATCATAATTTTCAGGGTTCAGGCCGCTGTCTTTAAGTGCCTCAGCCGTTGACACCATGGCATATTGGGTAAATGGATCATATTTGCGGGCTTCTTTGCGTTCAAAATGATCCTGGGGGTTGTAGCCCTTTAGCTCACAGGCAAATTGTGTTTTAAACTGTGATGCGTCAAAATGGGTAATGGGTGCCGCACCGCTCTTGCCATCCAGCAACGCCTTCCAATATGTGTCAATATCGTTGCCCAGTGGGTTAAGCGTTCCCAAACCGGTAACTACTACTCTTTTGAGTTCCATTAGGTTCAGATTTGTTTAACAGTTAGTGAAATAAAGCCCACATGGGTCAATTCGTGGTTGCTACGAATAAAACCGTACATGTGGGCTCTACCATTAAAAAAATGTTTTACTTATTGCTATTCTCAATGTAAGCAATCGCTTCACCTACCGTGCTGATTTTTTCGGCCTGGTCATCAGGAATGGCAAGATTAAACTCTTTTTCAAACTCCATAATGAGCTCTACTGTGTCGAGTGAATCAGCACCCAGGTCGTTTGTAAAACTAGCCTCGGGTGTTACCTCTTTTTCATCTACACCAAGCTTATCAACAATGATAGCTTTTACTCTTGTTGCAATTTCAGACATGGTTTCTCCTTTTTTTGTTAAACAAGGGTGCAAAGAAAAATAATCTATTGATTATAACCAACTTTTTTGCCCTCAATTTTACTATTACCCTCATAAATAACTGATATACAGAATAAAAAGAACAACTAAAAACATAGTAGAAATAGGGCGCAAACAGCTGTTTTTTGTCATCCGGTGTTTAAACTTGTTTAAAAATGATCCGAATTCTGTTTTTTGCGCGTGATTGAATGGGAAAATTCCTTGTACCTTTGAGGAAACACAGCCCGATGCCTGACAAAATCAAAATCCGACTTGCTGTTTTTGCCTCCGGAAGCGGAAGCAATGCGGAAAAACTTATCAGCTATTTTCGTGATCATCCTGTTATAGAGGTTGCACTGGTCGTTTCAAACCGGCCGGATGCTTATGTGTTGAAGCGCGCTGAACGGCTCAATGTTTCATCTGTAGTCATATCTCCTGCTGAATGGCGCAATCCAGATGTCATAAAAAACATCTTTACTCAAAACAAAATTGATGGAATTGTTCTGGCCGGATACCTTTTGCTGATTCCCGGGTACTTTATCAGAATGTATCCTGACAAGATTCTGAATATACATCCGGCACTGTTGCCGGAATACGGCGGGAAAGGGATGTACGGCATGCATGTACACCGTGCTGTTATCAAGTCGGGCAGTCCCAAAAGCGGTATTACAATCCATCTTGTCAACGAAGCATACGACAAAGGCAGGATCGTCTTTCAGAAAAGCCTGAATATACTTCCGGGAGAAACCCCTGAAGGTCTTGCCAAAAGGGTACAGGAGCTTGAGCACCGATACTATCCGGATGTGGTTGAAAGATACTTCAGCCAATGAAGTTTCTTTACAGACAGTTAACAATCAGGACAACTATTTCGTTCCGTTGAGGGCCGCTGCACTTTTCTTTCCTGCATCCAGCAAAGGTCTGGCTGACAGGGGTGTTCCAACAGCTTCCTGCATCCAATGTACGGGCGTTAATCGGCCAAGGGAAAAAATACGGTCTATTTCATTTGCCAGCACTTTGCCACGAACATGCTCTTCGATCTGGAATTCAATGAGGTGTCCCAGCGGATAAGCGCTGAGGTATAGCGGATAGCTGATCATGTGAGAATAAACTGCCAGAATTGGGGTGTCTTTGATGCCAAAAACCGGTGCGTAGTAATTATTCCACACGTCTATGGCGATTTTCATGGTTTGTTCCTTAAGCTGCCGGGGTGAAGCCTTTGGGTTTTCGTACATCCATCGCCAGACTTGCATGTCAACCAGTGATACGCCCATGATCTCATAAGTTCCCCATAAGATATCGAGGGTTTTGAGGTGTTCCAGCATTGGGTCGTCACTGCTTATACCAAGGAGTTCAAGATCTCGTGTCTGAAAAATGAACGCGAGCGCTTCAGTGAAGGCCGTATTCGGAACGCCGTTCATCAGGTAGTAATCCACATCATGCAGACTGACCGTTTGTTCCACGTTATGTCCAAGTTCGTGGGCTGCAATATTGAATCCATTGTATGTCATTCCTCCTTCAGCAATACGTGTACGCAGGTGCGAATACTGGGAACGCATTTGTGCACCCCATGCATGTCCGGCACCCCGGGCTCCTTCAACAACGATTTTACTTGAAATCTCTTCAGCTCGTGACCTGCTGTATCCCAGCTTTACCAACAAGTCAGGCATGCCCTGTTCAAGGGCTTCTGCATCTGGATATTTTCCTGTTACCAGTTTGTCCAGTTCCGTTTCCGGTATTCCGCTACGTGCTTTAAATCCATCATACCAGATATCAAAAGGCTCCAGGTCTCTGCCCAGGCGTTGAGATATCAGCGCACCCACTTCTTGCATCATCGGGTCGCCAACCAGTTCTATGAAAACAGATTCCACTTCATCCATGCTGAGTTCCAGCCCTTGCTCGAATGCCCGCTCGATTGCCGTCGGATAACTTGGTGCATAAGGGTCGGCTTTTTCGCGCGCCAGGAAATTATCAAGCAGATGCCGGTACCTGGTATTCGGTTCCGGTTCAACCATTATTGATTTACCATCTTTTTTGACATCATTGGAGAATGGATTCCATTCCACCTCCTGGTTGTTGATCACCTTTTCCGGGATGCTCTGGTCGATGATGCGCTGCATCACCTGGTAGATCATTCGCTGTTTTTTAAGTCCTTCCGGTGTGCCATCGTAATGTGCCTTCAGTTCGTCGCGCAGACCCCAGTGTGTGATCAGACGAAGATTGTCGGGGAAAAGCTTTTCTCCCTCATCATTCACCAGCTGACCCATTACAATGTTATATTCCGATATATAATTGTCGGAAATGGTTCCTACGCGCGACATGTTCTGAATGATATCTGCGGGTATCCTGGAAGTAAACACATCACCCATACGGGCATATGCCCACTCTTCGCGGGTCCATTTTTGCCCATGTTCGTTTTTTTCGTCCAAAGAATAAAACGGGAAATTCAAAATGGTCAGAAATGCAACTTTGTTTTTGTAGAAATCTTCTGTAAGATGTGCAGCCGGTGCATAGCTGCCGAACAAAATATCGACAGGCTTGATCGGACCCCAATCAAGGTGAAGCGGTTTGTTAAGTTCAAGCATCATCTGGTTGAAATGTCCCCAGATGAATTCATAGTTTCGTGACAGGCTATTGAATAAGTCCTCACGCTCTGCCGGGTCAGCGACGTAACTGTCCAGGCAAAAACTGACAAACGTTTCTTCACTTCCGTCTTCTTTTGTCCACAGGGCAGCTGCCTGTCTGGTTCCACGGTCTATCAATGACAGATGCTCATTGCCGTGTTTGTCTGTCAATTGACTGATCACTTGTTCTATAGTCTTATCCGGTATAACATTCATTTCTGTTTGTTTTTTTTTGCTGCCACTGTTTGTACATCCTATGACAAACATCATGGTTGCAATTGTAAATAATTTGATGTGTTTTTTCATGGTTGTTTTGTTTAATTTGTGATATTAAGACTCTGAAAAAATCCAAAATCAAGAAACGACAAAAATAAACAAAAGACAAAGAGCAAACAAAACAACAAAAGCAATTGTTTGTATAGTAGCAACAAATAGATTATATTTGCATTAAGCAGTGAAATGACTGTTTTGGGTGGCAAACCAATACCTGACCTGAAAAAAAAGTCATAAATGACAAATCATAATTATTAAAAAAACAAACTAAACTGAATTATTATGTCAGCATATCACGAACCAGCAGAAGAGTTATCACAGGAAGCGCGTAATTTTTCGCGTGCATTAAACAGTTTAAAGGAAGAGATTGAGGCTGTTGACTGGTACCATCAGCGCGTGGTAACCAGCAACGACCCTGATCTGGCAGCCATTATGGCACATAACCGCGACGAAGAGATTGAGCATGCGTGCATGGCCCTTGAGTGGTTGCGCCGCAACATGCCCGGTTGGGATGAAGAGTTGCGCAACTGGTTGTTTAAAGAAGGCGATATCATGGGTAGCCATGGACATGATCATGATGATCATGATGATCATGGCGGAAATGACGGTGGCAATTCAGACTCATTAGGAATTGGAAAAATTAAAAAATAAAGGAGGATAAAATGGATATATTAAGAAAAACATTGGCACCGATTTCGGATGCCGCATGGGAGGAAATCAATGAAACTGCCAAAGAAGTGCTGAACTCTGTGCTTTCAGGCCGTAAGTTTTTGGATGTGGAAGGCCCCAAAGGATGGGACTATGCTGCTTTATCAACAGGCCGCATTCAGGTGCCTGCCAACCAGAAAGGTACTGTAAAATATGGTACACATCAGGTGCTGCCTTTGGTAGAAGCCCGCATACCATTCGAGCTGAATATCTGGGAGCTTGATAACGTAGCTCGTGGCGCAGAAGACATTGATCTTGAAGCAATGGAAGATGCTGCCAGGGAGATTGCCAGGTTTGAAGAAACAGCAATCTATGAAGGCTTTAAAGCCGGTCAGATTGCCGGATTGAAACAACGTTCCGATTACAATGTGATGGCCTTTCCCCAGGCCGGCGAAGAGATCGCCGGTGCAATCGCTACAGCAGTATCAAAACTGAAGGCCAACTCAATAGAAGGCCCATACTCGCTGGTGCTTAATACTGAAAAGTGGCAGCAGGTAAATGCTTACGTGAAAGGTTATCCGCTGCGTAAACAACTGGAAAGCCTGCTTGGCGGCAGTATCATCATGGCACCTTATGTGAAGGATTCTTACCTGGTATCGGAGCGGGGAGGTGACTTTCGCCTGGTGCTCGGACAAGACCTTTCAATTGGTTATGAATCACACAATAACAAATCAGTACAACTCTACTTTACTGAATCTTTTACTTTCCAGGTAATTGATCCGGCAGCAGTTCTTGTATTGAAATAGCAGTTTATATCAATAGGTTTTGGTTATAAAGGAGGATCTTTAATGGTCCTCCTTTTTTGTAAAATAATCATCCATCTGTTGCTTAAACTCATCCATGGACATATCGTGCTTCGGTGTCAAGCTGTTTTTCTCCGGAAAGTTTTCCATATGTAATGTGCTGGTTGGGAAAGCAAAGCGCACACCCAGGCGCTCAGCAAGGCGCACAATCTCTATAAGGATTTCATGACGGGCCTTAAGCTCCTCCGGCCAGGTCGGTACGGCAAAAAAGATATAGAACATGATCCTCAGAGAGAAGTCTCCCATCTCATTAAACTCAACGATGTAAAAGTCTTTACGCGTATTTGGGTGATTATCAACGATTTTGCGCAAACCGCGCACAAAAACCTCGATTAGATCCGGGGGTGTATCGTAAGTGATGGCAATATGCATAAAAAACCGTCTGAACGCCCGAAGGCCATGGTTGTCGATGCTGGCGTCAGCAAGCATGCCATTAGGCACATAGTGCAGGGAGTTTCTGAATGTCCTGATCCGTGTTGATCGGAAACCAACCTCTTCAACTGTGCCGTCAATATCACCGCTGGTGATCCAATGCCCAACAGAAAAAGGTTTGTCAATAAAGATCATCAGCGACCCGAAAAAGTTTTTCAGCGTGTCCTGGGCGGCCAGAGCAAGGGCCAGTCCGCCGATGGAAAGTCCGGCAAGAAGCGCGGTGATGTTCACATCCAGGTTTTGCAGAATAAACAAACCGCCAATGATCACAACGAAGACTTTAAGCACCTTGCGCAGCATCGGCACAACGTGGTTGTCCAGGCTTGAGTTTGACTTTCCAGCCACCTTTTCAAGGTATAATGAAAACACATCTATCAGCTTATAAAACACCAATGTGGCAAAAAACGGAAGGATGGCCTTGAATGCAAAAGTAAAATACCTGCTAACCTCAACGGGAAGTTGTAAAAGTGGAAACATTACCATCACCGCAACAAAAACGAGGAAAAGGCTCAAAGGTTTTGCGATAGGCAACAGATATGGTCGTACCAGGTTGTCATAACCCATTTGTTTAGCCCCTTTGTATAAAGCACGGTTTAAGAGGAATGTGAGGAGCTTGTGAATTAAAAAACCAACAAGAACTAACAAGAGAATGCCCAAATGTTGCCACAAGTATAAGCCAATGAAAGTATGTGTGCCTGCCTGGGGCAGGATGTTGATCAGCAGGTCAGGTCCGAACGGAAAAACCTGACGGTGAAGCGATTCAATTGCAGAGATGCTTTCCCGGCTGTACAACCATATGTTATCGTGCTTTTCAAGGAATATTTCGGGCAAACTGTGCACAGGAATGTATTTGAACTCCCCGCTGACGGTGTCTGTATAGTTTTCATTGTGGGGTACTTTATCAAGGTCTATCAAATATCCCCTGCCGTCAAAAACCTGCTTGAGCTTAATAGCCGATTCAGCGGCTTCTTCAATAGTCATTCCGGGTTGCATAAAAACCTGTGCCGCCAACTCCGGCTCATAACTGCCCGGCTGCAGGAAATGCAGATGGGTACGCAAGCTATGGAAAGGGCTGCTCAGGTTTACGCGAATCTCTTCTTCTGCTTCAGGCAGAGGTGCTGTTTGTTGCTCTGATGAGGCCAGCACGGAGAAATGTAACAATATCAGAAAAGCGCTTGCCAACAAAACAGAAAAGATCAACTTTTTCATATCTCACAGTTTGGATATTGACGTAAACAATATAAAACCCAAAAATACAGAATCCTTGTTGCCCATACAAACATAAATTAAAAAGTTTTATCTTTGGATGAGTTACAAAATCTAAAAAGCGTGGGAAAAGCAAAGAAATTTGGTGCCTTTGGCGGTGTTTATGTTCCGTCGTTGTTATCTATTCTGGGTGTGATCTTGTTTCTGCGTCTGCCGTGGATTATAGGTATGGCAGGCTTGTGGTCAACCCTTGGGATTATAATGGTTGCTCATGTCATTTCTATTACAACAGGATTGAGCATTTCTTCGCTTGCTACAGACAAGCGGGTTGAGACGGGTGGGGCGTATTATATCATATCGCGCAGCCTCGGTCTCCCGATTGGCGGCACACTCGGACTGGCACTGTTTGTTGGGTTTTCCTTCAGCATCAGCCTTTACCTGATCGGTTTTGCCGAGACCTTTCTGTCGTACTTTGGTTTTGAGTTGAGTCTGTATACGATCAGGATTACCGGTTCAATCATGCTGCTTTTGGTCACCATTGTCACTTTTATTAGCACATCTTTGGCGATCAGGATACAATATCTGATTCTTGCTGTTCTGGCCCTGTCGTTGGTGTCTGTATTTGCCGGCAGTCACGACTTGTCAATGGTTGATCCTGTTACACGTTCATTCGACGGGACGACACCCTGGATTGTCTTGTTTGCCATATTCTTTCCGGCAGTCACCGGGTTCAACACTGGTGTCTCTATGTCCGGTGACCTAAGAAACCCGCAGAAGGCTATTCCTGTCGGTACCATTATGGCAATTTTATCAGGATTGGTAATATATACAGGTTTAACTGTGTTTCTTTCTTATACTGTAGACAGAAACCTTCTGGCCTATGATCCCAACGTGTTGTTTGATATTTCATGGGTGCCGCAACTTGTAGTTGCAGGTGTTTTTGCAGCTACTTTATCATCAGCATTGGGGAGTATAATGGGTGCTCCGCGAATACTAAAAGCAGTTTCAATCGACCGGATCCTTCCTGGTTTTTTTTCCAGGGGATACGGCGCCGGCAGCGAACCGAGAAACGCACTGATTGTTACTTACCTGATCGCCCAAACAGGAATTCTTATCGGGGAGCTGAATGTAATTGCCCGCATCGTTACCATATTCTTCATCATCACATACGGTTTTCTAAATATAACTTATGTAATTGAAAGCTGGGCAGGAAGCGATTTTCGTCCTTCCTTCCGAATCCCCCGCATTGTTGGTATCATAGGGGCGCTGGCAAGCATCGTTGTGATGATACAACTGGATGTTGTGGCACTGATTGTCGCCTCTGTTTTGCTTATTGCTTTGTTTTTGTTTTTAAAGAGAAAAGAGCTCTCGTTACAAAGTGGCGATACCTGGACAGGCGTTTGGTCATCACTGGTGAAAACCGGACTGGGAAAGCTTAGCACAAGCAGTAAAATGCCAAATAACTGGCGGCCTAATGTGATGTTGTTCAGTGGAGGAGAGAAACATAGACCGCATCTGATAGATATGGGGAAATCCCTTGTTGGGAAAATGGGTGTGTTTACAAACTTTGAGCTCACCGAACAACCGTCAGGAGAGATTTTGTTTGGCTTGAAAGATGGCCCGATGGTTGCAGACAAACAAACAGACAGGGGTGTGTTTACCAGAAAACATACCTGTCGTGATGTTTATGAAGGCATTGATGTTATTTCAAGAGTTTACGGTTTTACGGGCTTTGAACCCAATACCATTCTGATGGGATGGGGCAGGAACACGAGAAATCCCGAAAAATTTGCCAGGCTGCTGAATAACCTCAAGCGCCAGGATTATAATAATTTGTTCTTAAGCTATGATAAAGACAAGGGCTTTGGAAAAAAACAACACATAGATTTCTGGTGGAACGGCAAAGGACGCGCCCTGTCGCTCGTGCTGTCACTGATGAAATTCCTGACCTCAAGCAATGCCTGGAGGACAGCAAGCTTCAGGATACTTGTCGTTCACTCAGACAGCTCGAAAACGGACTCTCTTTATAGCCTGATCAATCAACTGCTTGATAACCACAGGCTAAAGGCCGATGTAAAAGTCATCAACAATGCCGTGGAACAGCTTCCTGTCGAAAAGATCATCAGTGCAGAATCGCGTGAGGCAGATTTGTGTATTATTGAACTTCCTGAGTTTAACACAAAAGAACCACAGGAGGTGCTTAATAAGGCGAACCTGTTAATCGACAGTGTGCCGACTACGCTCCTTGTTTCTGCATCATCATTCTTTGACGCAATCAATGTTATTGATGAAGCAAAGGCTTCGGAACCATCTGTTACACCTGAGCGCGCCAGCTTTGATGTTGTCAGACACCTTAAGCCGTCTTCCAGAGAAATTATCACAAATGAGGTGATCAATATTGCCCAAACCGCAGGCAAGTTTGCATTGAAGTATTATGAAAATGGCCATGAAAAGATTCACAAACTTGATTTGCGTTTTTTCCCCGAGCTGCTGAATTTTTCTCTGCGAACACTTGACACATTGCAACGTGCGGTGAATAACTTACAGGGTGCCGACAGCGATAAAAGCTTTTTGATCATCCTGAATGATTTTTCTTTTCACTCGCAACGACATATCCATTTGTTGCGAGAACAGCGCGTGCAGGCTATTCAAAACCACCTGGAAGAAGCAAACAAAACTTATCTTGATGAGCTGCGCGCAATGATGAATGTGATGCCGGAGTTTATCCGGATCAAACTTTCGGGTAAAGAGTTTGCCATAAAAGAACACGACCGTTTCAAAACCCGCTTTTATAAAACAAGAAAACGACTGCTTTCCGCTATTCTTCGAAAACCGGTTACACATAAAATCCGTGTGGTCCCTTCTGCCCGTTACTTTTTGTATCATAAGAGAATTGCGTTGGTTCGTGAGCTGATGGTCGATTTTGCACTTCATTCATTTATGGAGGTGGTTGAAGTGGGCAAGTTGTTCAATGCAATTCATGAGCTCATTGAAAAAGTAAGGCTTGAAGAAGACAACAAATCAAAAAGCCTGGAAATAATAAAGCTTGAAAGAGGCCGTCTTGCTGCAAAAGTTGAAGTGATGGAACATGAAAGCAGAAACTTTTACTTGCAGGCAGGGCAAAAAATGCACGAAGCGCTTGCTGGCGACCTTCAGGAGTTTAGCCATAATCTGGAAAGCACGGGAGCCAATATTCTAAGCAGCAACTTTTATCCATACTTCAAAAAAGATCCGGGTATTGTTTCTGATATTGAAAGCTTTGCGTCGGTATGGTCAGGCAATCTGTCCCTGTTCATCAATAAAACCATCATTGACTATTATATCCTTTCAGTAAAAAGCCGCATACAGTCAAAGATAAAAAAATACCATTACGATTTTCAACTCGCCCTCACCAACGAACTGATCAGGCATCTTGACGAGTATGAACTCTTTGCGCAACAGTTGCTGGCAGAAAAGAAAACCGGACTCAAAAAAACGCCGCGTCTGGAGCATGAACATCTGAAACCGATACCTGTCGCTGGCATATACAGCGGCCTTTACGCTGAGATAGGGGAGTTGCTGAATGACATTCCCGATAAAATGGAAGTAACAGCGGAACAGCTGGGGGAAAAGTTCAAGGAAACGGCTTTTGCCAAGGCAGACCGGCTGATGGTCAGTTTAAGAAAGACAGTTGAGTATTATGTCAGCACCGAACTGATTGACTACAGCAATAAAAAGTGCATGGATGCGGAACAGGAATTAAAACAGCATCTTGCATCTGTCAAAGATATGGTCAGGTTGCTGAACTTTAGTCTGGACAACCAGGGCAAGGATGATGCAGCCGCCGAACAGGCAGGTCGCGATCAACAGGCCCTGGTTTTAATTCAGTCGTTTCTGGACAAGCTTATTGTTATTAAGCAACACATCCTGCAATTTGCTGACAACATTGAAAAAGTATTTTTATCCGGTCTAAAACGCGGCTTCGATCCTCTTTCTTCTGCTACCATCAACAAAACAAGCATGGTTGTAAGGAAGAGACCAAGAGACAGTGAGCAAGCAGAGTTTTCCGGGAGCATACAACGTCAGTGGCAGCATTTTAAGGAGCTTACCCGTGATCGTTTTGTGGACCTGCTTTACAGCAAAAGCGAGGGGCAATTGTGGATCAGCCATTTCGAACAACCGGAAGTGTCGTTTGAGAAATCAAACAGGGATATGCTGGCTTTTGCTGAAGCTATCACCCCTGATCAGTCGATAATTAAAGAGTTGCCGTTCTACTATACTTCGTTGTTCTCCGGTCAGTCTGGTACAGGTGATGACTTCTGGGTTGGGATGGATTCCGAAATTAAGGTTTGCGTGCAGGCTATGCAACGGTTTAAAGCCGGTTTCCCCGGGGCATTGCTTATCACCGGGCCACGTACCTCAGGGAAATCAAGTCTTTCTAAAAAAGTAGCAGAACGCTTTTTTGCCATGGAGCATATCCATTCGGTACAAGCTCCTCAGGATTGTTCTGCTGATGCAGGCCTGTTTACGCGTAAATTACTTGATGCTTTGAACGCAAAGAACAAGCGCCTGGAAGATGTGTTCAGAGCAATGCCTGCCGGCAAGTTGATCATTATTCACGACCTCGGACTTTGGTGGGAGCGGCGCCCGGGTGGCAATGTGGTGGTGGAAACCATCCTCAACCTGATTGACCGGTATGGCCACAAGTGCCTGTTTGTAATTAATGTGAATAATAACGTTTTCAAACTGATTGATAAACAAACGAGGTTGAGTAGTTATGCTCTTGCTACTGTTCAATGTCAAGCCTTTGATGCGAGAGAACTTAAAGAGATGATCATGCTGAGGCATCAGGCCGGTGGGATGAAGTTTCAGATTCACAAAAAAGAAGAGAGTCGCATGACTGCCTGGGACTTTGCAAGTCTCTTTAACCTGCTTTTTGATCAATCAAACGGAAACCCGGGATTAACAACAAGGCTTTGGCTTTCTTCAATCAAAAAAGTCTCAGGAAAAACGATTGTAATGGAGCCGGTTAAGTTGCCCGACAAAAAGGTGTTTGATCTGCTTTCTGCCAGTCAGTGGTTTTATATCCAGCAGTTTTTGTACAACCGGAGATTTACCGTTGAAAAGCTGGCGAAAAACCTTGAAAAAGAAGAGAGTGAAGTGACTGCCGATATTCGCGAGCTGATGCGCGCCGGTATACTCGTTGAAAGGTTTAAAGATGTTTTTGCTATCCGGCCCGGACTAGATCTGTATCTTACCGGATTATTAAAAAAGAAGAAACGATTATGAATCTGCTGATTTTTACCATAACAGGCCTTTTGCTTTTGCTGCTTTTTCGTTTGTTAAACCGATTCACCAAAGCAATTATAAGAAAAAAGCCTTTGCGCACAGGAATCCTCCGGACGTTGCCTGTTCTTGAGCTTTTCGCCTGGATTGCTTTCTCTTTCTGGGGTGTGTTGATTGTTTTCGGACAATATTTGTATTACGATCTGATCGTGGTCCTGATGGCTATATTGGTGATCTTCGGACTTGCCTGGTTCGTGTTTCGTGACTTTTTTGCCGGTGTCCTGTTAAAGACTGAAAAAGCCCTGCAGCCGGGACAAATCATTAAAACACCTATCGTTGAAGGAAAAATTTGCAGGATAGGTTTCCGGTGTCTGGAGCTGATTAATGATGCCGGCGAAACTGTTAATGTTCCCTATTCACGTCTTAGCAACCAGCTGTTTGTCATTCCACCTGATAATGAAGACAGCCTCCCGCATCAGGCAGAGATTCCCCTTTTGTCTGCGCACACATCAGAACAGATCAGGGAAAAGGTCTTTAAACACCTGATGGCATTGCCGTGGGTGATCAGTCCGACCCCTTCTGTCCGAATCAGGAATACAGGAGATGGCAGCCACGTATTGCACATAACCTTTTATACTTATATGCACACACACGCTGTGATCGTAGAAGAAAAAATCAGGCAACTTCTCAAGGAGGCAGGAGAAACGAAATAAAGCAGTTGTGTTTAGCTGTTCCGGTTAACGGTAAATTCAATAAGGTCTTCCAGCGATTTGCGACTTGGGCTTTCCGGCAGATCATGAAGCAGGCGTAGGGCTTCTGCTTTAAACGCGTTCATGCGCTGAGTGGCGTATTCGATCCCCCCTTTTGTGTAAATCATGTCGATCAGCGCCGCTACTTTCTTGTCGTCTTGGCTGTGGCTTTTAACAGTGTTGATGATTCTGCGCCGCTCTATATAAGAGGAGTTGTTGATCAGGTAGATCAGCGGGAGGGTCATTTTTCTCTCCTTAATGTCGGAGCCTGTTGGTTTCCCTTTTCGGGAACCGGTGTCGAAATCAAGGATGTCATCTTTGATCTGGAAGGCAATTCCCGCTTGTTCTCCTATGTGATGCATCTTTTTGATATCTTCCGGAGATGCGCCCGCTGACGCTGCTCCGCTCGACAAACAGGAAGAGATCAGCGATGCAGTTTTCTTGCGGATGATTTCCAGATAAACATCTTCACTGATGTCCAGACTGCGCGCCTTCTCAATTTGCATCAGCTCCCCTTCGCTCATTTCACGAACAGACTCTGTTACAATCTGAAGCAGGTCAAAATCGTTGTTGTCCAGACTGAGCAACAACCCTCTCGACAACAAATAATCCCCTATAAGTACAGAGATTTTATTTTTCCATAAAGCATTTAGTGAAAAGAACCCCCTGCGCTCATTTGAGTCATCAACTACATCATCATGAATCAGTGTTGCGGTATGCAACAGCTCAATAAGGGTGGCTGCACGATATGTGCGTTCAGAAACCTCTCCGAATATGCCGGCAGAGAAAAAGACATAAAGCGGTCTGATCTGTTTCCCCTTCCGCTTAACAATGTATCTGGTGATCTTGTCAAGGAGGCCTACCTGGCTTTTCAGAGAAGCTTTAAAACGCGCCTCAAAGATTTTGATATGTTCTTCAACCGGCTCCTTTATTTGTTTCAGAGTGGTCATACACGATTTTTTTCTGCGCCAAATTTGCGGTTTATTCTATAATGTACAACAAATCAACCTGCTTTTTGTTGCATTTTTAAAAACCAGGCAACTTCTCTTATGGACGAAGTCTGATACGGTCTGCCACAATGCTTGAGATTTTCTCAACAGGGATGCGTTCTTGTTGCATGGAATCCCTTTCTCTGATTGTTACAGTGTTGTCTTCAAGTGTCTGGTGATCGATGGTGATGCAGTAAGGTGTGCCGATGGCATCCTGCCTGCGGTAACGCCTTCCAATTGCATCTTTATCTTCATACTGACACAGAAAATCATACTTAAGTGTATCAAAAATTTCCCTTCCCTTTTCAGGGAGGCCGTCTTTTTTCATCAATGGTAAAACGGCAACTTTTATCGGAGCCAGTGCCGGCGGTATGTTCATCACAACGCGCTGACTGCCGTCCTCCAGGGTTTCCTCCCTGTACGCGTTACTTACAATCGCAAGAAACATGCGGTCAAGACCAATGGAGGTTTCTACCACAAAAGGCACGTAGCTTTCGTTCGTTTCAGGATCAAAATACTGAAGTTTCTTTCCGGAATGCTCCTGGTGTGCTCCCAGGTCAAAATCCGTACGCGAATGAACGCCCTCTAATTCCCTGAATCCAAACGGAAATTCAAATTCAATGTCGACAGCGGCATTTGCATAATGGGCCAGCTTTTCATGCTCGTGAACCCTGTAAGAATCAGCCGGAATGCCTAGCGACAGATGCCACTTCATCCGCTCCTCCTTCCAGTATTCATACCACCCTTTTTCTTCACCCGGACGCACAAAAAACTGCATCTCCATCTGCTCAAACTCACGCATCCTGAAAATGAACTGACGGGCAACGATTTCATTGCGAAATGCTTTCCCGATCTGTGCAATTCCAAAAGGAAGCTTTTTGCGACCGGTTTTCTGAACGTTCAGGTAGTTGACAAAAATACCCTGGGCTGTCTCAGGACGCAAGTACACCTGACTGGCACCTTCGCCCAGCGAACCCATCTGTGAGCTGAACATCAGGTTAAACTGTCGTACATCTGTCCAGCTTTTGGATCCGGAAACAGGACAAACAATGCCAAGCTCTTCGATCAAAGCCTTAATGTCGCTCAGACGGTCTTCTTCGAGCGCCTGAACAAACCGCCTGTTGATGTCTGTGATTTTTTTAAGATTGGACTGTACACGTGGGTTGGTTTCGCGAAACATCCCTTCATCGAATGACTCTCCAAAACGCTTCGCTGCTTTCTTAACCTCTTTTGTTATCTTGTCTTCTAATTTCGCGATATAATCTTCTATGAGCACATCCGCACGATATCTCTTTTTGGAATCTTTGTTGTCGATCAACGGGTCGTTGAAAGCGTCAACATGTCCGGAAGCTTTCCAGACAGCAGGGTGCATAAAAATAGCCGCATCAATACCAACAATGTTCTCGTGATATTGTACCATCGACTTCCACCAGTAATCCTTGATGTTGTTTTTTAACTCTGCACCATTCTGACCATAGTCATAAACAGCACTTAATCCGTCATAGATCTCGCTTGATTGAAAAATAAATCCGTACTCCTTGCAATGGGCAATGATCTTCTTAAAACGGTCTTCTGTATTAGCCATTTAAAGTAACGTTTAGTTGTTTAATTGTTTAGTTGATGACTACCCTGACGCTTTTAGGAACGATATTAAACTCAAAAGGTGAATGCCCCAGCGATTCACCATCTGCTTCCAGCAAAACAGGATTGTCGGATTCGATCAGAATGTGTTTGCCCAAGAAACTTTCAACCTGTTTGTGCTTTTTAATGGTTCCGTTATATAGTCTTCTGACATTAGTTACAACAGACCATTTGGTTAAATCCTTGATCACTGTCAGATCAAAAAGACCATCGTCTGTTTTGGCATCCGGCGCCTGACGCATCCCGCCACCGTTGTATTGTCCGATTCCGACCCCGACACTGAAAATTTTGTCCCGGATCACTTTCCCGTCTACAATGATTTTGGTGCCGCAGGATTTATAAGAGAACAAAGAGCTGATCAGGTTTTTCAAATACAATAAGGGGTTGCCTTTCCCGCGGATCTTGTCTGCATTCGTTTTTTGGGCAACCAGTCCGTCAAAACCGAGTCCGGCCATATTGATGAAATAGCGCATCTTCTCACGATTGCTGTTGTAGTATTTTACCGTTCCTGTATCCTGAATAAGGGTGTTCTCTTTTTTCAAAACATGAATGGCTTCTTCATAATCCAGCGGGATATTATACGTGCGCACCCAATCATTTCCGGTTCCAACAGAGATCATTCCAAGCGTTATTTTTGTTGTAGGAACGGTTTGCTGTATGAATATTCCGTTAACAACTTCGTTCATCGTGCCATCACCGCCAACTGCAATGATTTTCCGGTACCCCAGTGTAACATATTCTTCAACGATGTCGAATGCATGGAGCGGGCCTTTGGTGAAAACCGGGTGAAAGCTGATATCATGCTTTTCAAGAAGTCCGGAAATACGGTCCCAGTCTTTCCTGACCTTGCCTATCCCTGCATTGGGGTTGATTACTGCCAACCATTCTTTCATAAATGTCAATATTATAAAACAAAAAACAATGAAAGCAAACAGCGCTAATTTTTTGCAAGGTGCAAAAATACGAAAAATAGATCAACCTCAGAATGTAATATATTTTATCAGGTATTGGGCAATCTGGACGGCGTTGGTCGCGGCGCCTTTGCGCAGGTTGTCTGCAACGATCCACATATCCAGGCCATAGGGTACCGAGTGGTCCCTGCGAAGCCTCCCGACGAATACTTCATCCCGTCCCTCAGCAAACTTTGGCATCGGATACATATTCTCTGCAAGATTGTCTGCTACAATAACCCCATCCGTTTCTTCCAGAATCCTGCGGACTTCTGAAATGTGGAAATCGCTGTTCATCTCAACATTGACAGCCTCCGAATGTCCGCCAATGACTGGAATCCGAACTACAGTTGCTGTAATTCTTATCTCCGGACTGTCAAGGATCTTCCGGGTTTCATCCACCAGTTTCATCTCCTCTGAAGAATATCCGTTTTCAAGAAAATGACCCCCGTGTGGGAAACAATTCAGGTCAATGGGGTGCGGATAAGCCATCTCTCCCTGAATGCCCGACCGTTCATTGTTTAGCTGTTGAACAGCTTTCACGCCTGTTCCCGTAACAGACTGGTAAGTGGCAATCACCAGTCGCCGGATACCATAAGCCCTGTGTATGGGCGCCAGAGCCAAAACCATCTGTATTGTGCTGCAGTTCGGGTTGGCAATGATTTTCGTTTCTTTGCTTATGGTGTGTGCATTCACTTCCGGTATCACAAGGGGTACTTTGGCATCTCCACGCCACGCGGATGAATTGTCGATCACAAAACTGCCCTTTTCCACAAATAATGGCGCATATTGCCGGGATGCTTCCGAACCGGCAGAGAAAATGACTATATCCGGAGCCGCCTCAATGGCGTCATCAACAGAAACCAACTTGTGTGCCCTGCCCCGAAACATAACCTCCCGCCCCACGGAACGCGAAGAAGCACAAGGGATGAATTTATCTACAGGAAGTCCGCGCTCCTCCAATATTTTGATCATGACCTGACCTACCAAACCGGTTGCGCCTGCTAAAGCTAAGACCATTTAATTAAAAATTAAAACCTAAAACATATAAATATAGATAAAAAAACAAATGATTCAACCAGGAGCATTATATTCACATTTTTATTCCTGATCATACAAAAATAATGCAAGTTATGAGAAATTTGATTCTTTTATTCTGGATTTGTACACCAATGATGCTTTTTGGTCAATTTACCGATGATTTCAGCGACGGGGATTTTACCACTAACCCAACCTGGGCTGGAGATTGTGATAAATTCATTATTGAGAATGGTTTACTCCGGCTAAATGACACGGGGGCGGGGATGGCATACCTGGCCACAGAAAGTTCTGTAATTAGTAACACACAGTGGGATTTCTGGATCCGAATTGCATTTACACCATCCGACAATAACCATCCGCGGGTATACCTGGCAAGCAATACCAGTGACCTTTCGGGTGCTCTGAGCGGCTATTTTTTGCAAATCGGAAAAACAGGAGGTGACAACAAAAGGCTCTATTTTTATCGTCAGGATGGCTCTGAATCGACTCTGTTAATGACCGGAAGCATGAATATTGCTGATGGCACAAATAATGTGATGCGGGTTCGAGTAGTAAGAGATGGTTCCGGTTTTTGGCAGTTCTTTGCAGATCCATCCGGACAGAATATGTTTATTCCGCAAGGTGGGGCTTCTGACAATACATATACCACAACAGCGTGGTTTGGTATTAGATGTACTTATACGAGCAGCAACAGCAACCGGTTTTATTTTGATGATTTCAGGGTGGGGGATATCATCCCGGAAGATCCGCCTTATGTGCGAAGGTTACAGGTTGTTTCACCCAACACGCTGGATGTTGTTTTTAGCCGCATTATTACACCGAATTCAGCAACCAATCCGCAAAATTACTTTGTTGATGATGGTCCGGGTCACCCCTTAGTCGTTGCTGTTGACGACCAGCACCCTTTTATGGCAAGACTTTTATTTGCCGGCAATTTTCTTGAAAATCATCTTTATAAGATTGATATATCCGGAGTCGAAAGTCCTGATGGTCAAATGATGGAGCCCTATGCCGGTTCGTTTGTGCATTATGTGTCACAGCGATTTGATTTGATTTTTAATGAGCTGATGGCCAACAGCAGACCGGAAGTTTCTCTTCCCCCTTTCGATTGGCTGGAACTGTATAACACCACGGAGCTTCCAATAAATATTGAGGGGTGGACATTGCAGCATGGTACTACAATGCGTGTTCTTCCTGAAGCACTTGTGCCTCCGCGGGGATACCTTGTTCTTACAACAGAAGCTGCTTATCCGTACATGAAGGATTATGGGAATGTTGTTGCTGTTCCCGGTCTTTCCGCGAATGCACTTACTATCGGGGGTACGCAACTGGTGCTTTGGGACGTTGGACAGGAATTGGTATCCTTTGTGTCATATACGGATAAATGGTACCGGAATCCGGCCAAGGCTTCAGGAGGCTGGTCGCTTGAGAAAATTGATCCTTATAATTTTTGTCAGGGTGCGGCAAACTGGAAGGCATCAGAAGACACCAGAGGTGGCAGCCCCGGGATTACGAATTCGGTAAGGGCTGATAACCCTGATACGCAACCACCCCGCCTTCTCAGGACCGGATTTGTCGACAGCCTGAATGTCATACTGTGGTTCTCAGAGCCAATGGATGATGCCAATTTATGGATCCCTGGCTATTATGAGATAGATCATAATATAGGAAATCCAATAACGGCAAATCCTGTCAGTCCCGATTTTTCCTGTGTACACCTTCAGTTGGCAGAACCGCTTCAAGATGACGTTTTGTATAAAGTGTCAGTAAGTGAGCTTTTTACTGATTGCGCGGGAAACATAATCAACGAACGGACCGGCCGCCTGGCAGTTCCCCGTGCAGCCAGTGAAAATGATATCGTGATCAATGAGGTGCTGTTTAACCCGCCTTATTTTGGATCGCGCTATGTAGAACTTTTTAACCGCTCAGGTTTTGTTTTTGATATGGCTGACTATATACTGGCATCGCAGGATACCCTCGACAACATTTTGATTACACTTCAACATATAAGCAAAGACTCTTATCTTTTCTTCCCCGGAGACTACCTGGTGCTTTCTGCCGACACATCGGCCGTAAAACGTACGTTTTTAACTCCTTCACCGGATTCGTTTCTGGAGCTCGACGGCATGCCGCGGATGACCAATGCGGAGGGGATTGTTATACTGGCAAACAAGAGCCATCAGTTCATTGATCGGATGCAATATGATGAACAGATGCATTTGCCTTTGCTTACTTCAGTAAAAGGAGTTGCATTGGAACGGGTGCATCCCGACAGACCTTCGGTCGATAGCTTTAACTGGCAATCTGCCGCCGCTTCTTTCGGATTTGGAACACCGGCTTATAAAAACTCACAATTCGCCATGCACGCTGAACCGGAAGGCATTGAAATCGAAGTTATGCCGAAAGTTTTTGCACCCGACGGGAGCGGTAAAGAAGACCTTTTACACATCCATTATTCGTTGGAACAGCCGGGTTATGTAGCCAATGTCAGGATTTATGACCGCCGCGGAAGGCCGGTGCGCCGCCTTGCACAGGGCGAGCTGATGGCAACCTCAGGTGCCTTCATCTGGGATGGCACCACCGATGCCGGACAAAAGGCTGCTGTCGGAATGTATGTCATACACCTGGAGTTGTTTAATATAGAAGGCTCGGTGCGGCATTTTAAACGGACAGCAGTTCTTGCCGGCAGTTTTTGACTATGCCTTCATAAAAAATTTAATAACGAGATGTTGAAAACTCCTGAACTATTATTTAGTCGGTAAGGGCAAGAGTCGCGATCCAAACACGTACTCCCTTAACCTCAAGGAGTTTTTCCGCGCAAGCTTCCAGCGTTGCACCGGTTGTGATTACATCATCCACAAGGAGTATGGATTTGTTTTCCAGCAAAACAGGGTTGGGTGTCTCGAAAACAGAAGACACATTCTTCCAGCGATGAAATCTGTCTTTTTTTGTTTGTGTTTCCGTGTGCTTGCTTCTTATTAGCAAATCTGTCCGGCATTCAATCTTCATACTGGATGCAATTCCCTCCGCAATCACTGCGCTTTGGTTAAATCCCCTTTTACGCTCTTTGGCCGGATGCAAAGGAACAGGAATTACACAATTAACAGGACTGTAATGTTCCGATTGTGCCATGTTTTGTCCGAGTATTTTCCCCAAATAGTTACCCAGCCTGATGTTTCCTTTGTATTTAAATTGATGGATCACACGCTGAACCTTGCCTTTTTTATGAAAATAATACAATGCTGTTCCGGTTTCAACAGGCTGTCGCCCCCAAAAGATTCTTGACAGTTGGTTTTCTTTTTGTTTATGAAAACGGGTTTGTGGGAGCATGGCTCTGCATACAAGACACAAATGTGTTTCCTGGTCGATTAGACAGCTGCCGCAAGCACAGCAAGTCTCCGGATAAACCAAAGAAATGAAGTTTTTTAAATGCAGCTTTACTGCACCTGAAAGGCCCTTAAAAATCATATAAAATGTGTAAATTTGTCGCGCTTTACAAGTTGGCAACATTCAGCCGTCAGCAATATGTCCTGATGTCCGGAATGTTTGTTTCACACACAAATGCAATTTTGTGAAAATAAAAACAAAAAACCAATTAACAAACATAAAAAGCAATTTAATTCTGTTAAGGTTATTTGTTGTCCTTGTGCGGCTTTTATGATTTGAATAAATAAAGAAAAACGATAAAAAGATTCGATTGAAAAATGGAAACAAAAACAAACCAGGGCACAGAGATGCCTGAAAGACAGAGAGGCAATGAAAATGTATATCGCATAACCATTGCGGTTTTGGGTATATTGGTTTTATTGTTGGCGATATTATGGTATACCGGCCGTCAGACATTAAAGGAGGTTAGTCACGAACGTGAAGTTGCAATGATTTTGTCTGAAGAATTGCAACTGGAACTTGACTCGGTGTTGGATGAATACAACATGGTAAAGCTTGAATACGACAGCATTCTTGTAGACAAGGACAGCGTCATTCAGGCCAATGCCAGGGAGATCCAGGGTTTGATCGCCCGTCAGGCTGATTATCACAGGATACGACGTCAGCTCAACCTGCTTCGTGAGGTCACGCAGAACTATGTGCGTGAAATTGACAGTTTGCATACCGAAAACATGGTGCTGAAGGCGGAGAACATACAGATGCGTGAGGAGATTCAGGAAGTACAGCGTCGCACCACAGAGTTGACACGTGGCAAAGCTGAACTGGAAACCAAAGTAGAGGTTGCCTCTGCATTGCGTGCGTATCAGATTGATGCTTTCCCCTTCCGTTTGCGTGGCCGCGGACGAGAAGATGAAACAGACAGGGCAGGAAGGGTGGAACAGGTTCGTGTTTGCTTCCTGATTGGAGAAAATCCAATAACCCGCCCGGGTGAACACAATGTGTATATGCGTATTGCCGATCCACACGGTCAAATTCTAAGGGTGAGCGATGACCTGGCCTATTCTTTTATACACCAGGGAGACACATTGCAATATTCCGCAAAAGGCAGTATCAATTACCAAAACATGCAAATGAACAAATGCCTTACCTGGGAGCGTATTTCGGAATTTGAACCTGGTGTGTATTATATTTCTCTGTACACCGACGAATACCGTTTGGGCGAATCAGCCTTCGAGCTGCGCTAATCTTCTAATTAAAAAACTGCATATCAATGCTAATTTCCTATAATTGGCTGAAAAGCTACGCGAACTTTGATTTAAGTCCTGATGCACTGTCTGTTCTGCTTACAGACAGCGGCCTGGAAGTTGAAAGCCTTGAAAAATATGAGTCTGTCCGTGGTGGACTGAAAGGAGTTGTGACCGGCCATGTCATATCTTGTTCGCCGCACCCTAAAGCAGACCGCCTATCTCTTACACATGTTGATACAGGTAAAGGTGATCTGCTGCCAATCGTATGCGGAGCGCCCAATGTAAAAGCTAACCAAAAAGTACTGGTGGCACTGGAAGGAACGACCTTGTTTTTTAACAAACAAGAGCTCACCATCAAAGCGGTGAAAATCCGGGGAGAAGAGTCCCGTGGGATGATCTGTGCCGAAGATGAACTCGGCCTGGGTGACTCCCATGACGGGATTATGGTGCTTCCGGATGATACACCGATAGGTGTTCCGGCTGCTGAGCTTTTTGATGTCTACGAGGACTGGATCTTTGAAATCGGCCTCACTCCAAACCGTATCGATGCTGCCTCCCATATAGGCGTTGCCCGCGATATCGTTGCCGTGGTCAACCATCAGCAAAAAAAGAAAGAAAGCTCCATTCAATGGCCGGATACTGATGCTTTTAGAATCGAGAATCAAAATCTGATTATTCCTGTTTTTATTGAAGACCCTGATGCTTGTCCAAGATACTCAAGCCTTACAATCAGCGGTGTTACAGTAAAAGAGTCGCCGGAGTGGCTGAAAAAGAGGCTGATAGCCGTAGGACAAAAACCCATTAACAATGTGGTGGATGTGACCAATTTTGTCCTTCAGGAAGTGGGGCAACCCTTGCACGCATTTGATGTTGCAGCGATTCAGGGCAATAAGGTTGTTGTGCGGAAGCCGGCAAAAAATACAGCATTCAAAACACTGGATGAAGAAAAACGCGATCTTACCGGCCAGGACCTGATGATCTGTAATGAAACTGAACCGATGTGTATGGCCGGCATCCTGGGAGGAATCCAGTCAGGTGTGACGGAAAAGACAAAAGATGTTTTTCTTGAAAGCGCTTGCTTTGACCCGGTGACAATCAGAAAGTCTGCGAAACATCACGGAATTAAAACAGAAGCATCATTTCGTTTTGAGCGCGGCAGCGATCCTGAAATAACAATTTACGCGCTGAAAAGAGCTGCTCTTCTGATTAAAGAACTTGCCGGCGGTGAAATTTCTTCAGAAATCAGTGACGTCTATCCGGGGAAGAAAAACCCCCTCGAACTGGAATTGCAATTTGAAGAGGTCTATCGTCTTATTGGCAAACACATCCCTGCCAAAGAGATTCAAAATATTCTTGGAGACCTGGATTTCAGTATGGTTGCCAATAGCGGCGACAGCATCCGTATGGTTGTTCCATCATACCGGGTTGATGTAACCAGAACAGCCGATGTTGTGGAGGAGATCCTGCGCATTTACGGGTATAACAATGTGGAGATACCCGGGAAAATGAATGCTTCCATAGTTATCTCACCAAAACCGGATAAAGAGATGCTGCAGAATATGGTTTCAGACCTTCTGTCGGCAAGAGGATTCAATGAGATTATGAACAATTCATTGACAAAAGAGGCGTACTATCGGAAATATGACCTGGATCCTGACCGTCTGGTGCATATTTTAAATCCGCTCAGTCAGGATCTGAATGTGATGCGGCAGTCATTGCTCTTTGGCGGACTGGAAAGCATCGTATACAACCTGAACCGTAAAGTGCACGATTTGAAGCTTTATGAGTTTGGAAGTATTTATTTCCGTGATGCCGGACAGCCTGATGCGGCCCTGCCGCCATATCACGAACAGCCCGTTTTGGCATTGTTTATGTCCGGACGACAACAAGCCGAAAGTTGGTATACGGAAGACAGGGATCATACTTTTTTTGATTTGAAAGACATCGCTTTTGCCGTTTTTCAGAAGATGGGTATTTCTGTTCACCAGGTGCAGCAGAAACAAGATACTTCAGCTTTTCCATATGCTTTTTCTTCTGCTCTTTTTGTTGATGATTATCAAATTGGTGTGATCGGCAAAATCAACCCCAAAATTTTGAAAGACTTTGATGTGAAGCAGGATGTTTTCTATGGAGAACTGGACTGGGCGCGTATCGTGCATGTTGGATCACAAAGGAATCTTATCTTTCAGGAAGTCCCGCGTTTCCCGGTGGTTAGAAGAGACCTTGCCCTGTTGCTCAACACTGAAACCAGCTTTGCTGATATAGAGAAGATTGCTGCCCGGACTGAAAGAAATATTCTTCAGGAAATAAACCTTTTTGATGTATATCAGGATGACAAACTGGGAAAAAACAAAAAGTCTTATGCTGTAAGCTTTATGTTTCAGGCTGAAAAAACCCTGACCGACAAAGAAATTGATAAGGTAATGCGCAAACTGACCAAGGCATTTGAAGAGAATCTTTCCGCAAGCATTCGGTGAGTAATTTCTGAAGCCATATTCCGGGCAACTTGTTTAGACCGGTGCCTTGTCCATGCCTTTCCACATGTTTTTCAAAGGCAGCAACGATGCAAGCAAACCGATACAAAAAACGGTAAAGGCAACCAGTATAAGATCGAAGGCTTTAACGACAACCGGATATGCATCAATGATAAAAGATCCTTCTGCCTGAATGACTATGATCCCATATTTCATTTGCAACCAGGAGACCAGTCCGCCAAGAAGGATTCCTCCAAGTGCGCCACCCATGCTAATCAGGATCCCTTCCAGCAAAAATATCCGCTCGATCAGTTTTCGGGACGCCCCCATGCTTCTGAGTACCGCGATATCTTTCCGTTTTTCCAGTACCAGCATGGTGAGTGACCCAACAATGTTAAATGCCGCGATCATCAAAATAAAAGAAAGAATAAAAAAGATGGCCCATTTTTCCGAACGCATTACTTTGTAAAGAAAATCCTGCTGCTGCATTCGGTTTCTGATGATGTAACCGGGGCCTGTTACTTCCTGAATGCGACGCTGGATCGTTGATATGCGTTTGCCGTCTTCGACAGCAATCACGATTGAAGATACCTCATCATCATATTCAAGAAGGCGGCGCATCAAACGAAGGGGAAGCAGAACGTATTCGGAATCCATCTCAGCCTGGACCGCCCAGATGCCGCTGGCATGGTTGGAGGAGGAACGAAACGCCTGAGCGGCTGTTAAACCGGCTGTTCGTCCCCGTGTCGGTATGAAGATTTCGATGGGATGGAGCAGGTCGTGGATGCTGGCATTGATGATCGAGGCAACGCCATTGCCAGGCAGGATAAAGTTGCGGTCATTTTTTTTTAGCTCATATATCCCTTCAACGATCAGCGTATCAATACCTGTAACTTTGTGATAAATAGAGTCAACGCCCCTGAGTTTTACAAGGTGTTGCCGTTCACGGTACCTGATCATGCCCGACTCTTCGAGGACGCTACTGGTGTGTAAGACACCCGGAACGGTATGGAGGTCCTCGAGCGGAAAGTTTGACAGCTGAAAGGTTTTTCCTGTTGAAGGGGTGATCTCAATATCTGCGTGAAAGGCGTTAAACTGTGATATAATAAGCTTTTCCAGACCATTTGTTACCGATAAAATCACCACAAGCGCCATTGTACCCACGCCAACACCAATCATTGACACCAGGGTGATGATGTTAATCGCGTTGTGCGTCTTTTTGGCGAGCAGATACCTCCACGCTATGTATAAAGGAAATCGCAAAATATCAAACTTTTCGTTTCTTACGGGCTTTTACCAAAAGCCCTGTTCCCTTTTGGTGGGTTTTGTTGATGTCCCGGTAATTTAAAAAAAGCACAAAAGGCATCAAAATGAGATAATAAAAAGGCAATAAAAATAAAAAGGCCCTGGATCTTCCAAGCATCAGAACAGGGTATTTCATGGAGAAGCGCCAGGCCAGACTGCCTGGTTTGCCGTACGTATATTTTGTTTCCACCTCCTGAAATCCTGCCTTTTCAAGCTTTGTCCTGATCTCCTCTGAAGCATAGCCATCGCGCACGTGTTCTTCAATAAAAGACTGATCTCCCTCCTCTCGTACGTCGCTGCCACCAAGGTTTGACGGGGTGCTGATTAACAAAACACCCCCGTCATTCAGCGACTTGAAAAAATTATTAAAAACCAGCTGGTCTTCTTCAATATGCTCCATCACATCTACAGAGAGAATCAGGTCATATGTGTCGGGCTGTACATATTCTACGAGGTTTTCAGCTCTGAAATCCACATTGTGAACTTTTTGCTTTTCAAAGAACGCGTTACAAGATGCAACCTCTTCTTCTTTGATGTCAACAGCTGTAATATTCCAGGAAGGATTCCTCCTGGCCATTCTCCAGGAATACTGTCCAAGTCCGCTGCCTGCATCGAGCACATACAGTGAAGCGCCCTTTCCTGTTGACCGTCGGTAACTTCTTAATGCTTTTCTGATGTGCCAGCTTCTCAGGAGCAACACATCCAAAAGAAAATAAAACAACTTTCTTGTAATCGCGTAGCGATTGAACAGCTTGCTCAAAAACTGTTTTATCGGGTCGTAGTGCATGCTTTGAGGTTACTTTTTAAGTAAATTCTCCAGGTTTTCGATATAATCCAGGCTGTCATCAACAAAAAAGCGGAGTTCTGGTACATGTCGCAACTGGTTTTTTACACGCATTCCGAGCTGTCGCCGGATCTCATTTCGCTTCATGTCGATCAAACTGATCACTTCCGCTGCATCTTTACCAAAAATGCTCAGGTATACCCGTGCGATCGATAAGTCAGCTGTTACATAAACTTTGGTAACGGTTACCATCGCCCCGGGGAGCCAGTCTCTTCCTGAGACCTGTAATATTTCGCCCAGGTCTTTCTGTATCAGGCGTGAAATTCGCAATTGTCTGTTCGTTTCCATAGTGGCAAAGATACAATTTTTAATGTCCGGATTATTTTCTGCTGAACCGGATTCCTTACAGAATATTTGTGTTTTTTATGGGATTATGTTATATTTATAGCATCTTAATAACCTTAATCACTCAACCAAAACCCATTCATCAATGAAAACTCCCGAATTTTTTTACCAGGATCCCTTTCCAACAGCCGCTGATAGAACGAACTATTATCTGTTGACAAAGGACTTTGTTTCTTTTGAGAAATTAAATGGCATTGAAATGCTCAAAGTTGACAAGGAAGGCCTTGAGAAACTTGCCCAGGTTGCATTGCGTGATGCCTCTTTTATGTTGCGCACGGAGCATATCAAGCAGGTTGCTGCAATTCTGGATGATCCCAAAGCCAGCGAAAATGACAAGTATGTGGCATTAACGATGTTGCGTAATGCTGAAATATCTGCAAAAGGGGTGCTTCCGTTTTGTCAGGATACCGGTACGGCAACCATTATCGGAAAAAAGGGACAGCAGGTATGGACTGGAGGTGGAGATGCCGGGGCGCTTTCAAAAGGGGTTTACAATTTGTATACTGAAGAAAACCTGCGTTATTCGCAAACCATCCCATTGGATATGTACAAAGAGAAAAACTCTGGAACAAACCTGCCTGCGCAAATTGATCTTTATGCGACGGATGGTTCTGAATACCAGTTCTTGTTTGTTGCAAAAGGGGGTGGGTCCGCAAACAAAACCGCTCTCTACCAACAAACCAAAGCATTGCTGAATCCTGAAAAACTGGAGGCTTTTCTTGTCGATAAGCTGAAGTCGCTTGGAACAGCCGCCTGCCCGCCATATCACGTCGCTTTTGTTGTAGGAGGCACTTCTGCCGAAGCAACACTGAAAACCGTTAAGCTGGCTTCTGCGAAGTACCTGGACAATCTGCCGGATGTGGGGAATGAGCACGGTCAGGCATTCCGCGACAGAGAGATGGAGCAAAAAGTCCTGAAAGCAGCCTATAACCTGGGTATTGGCGCTCAGTTTGGAGGCAAGTATTTTGCTTTGGATATCAGGGTGATCCGGTTGCCACGCCATGGGGCCTCCTGTCCGGTCGGAATGGGTGTTTCTTGTGCGGCTGACAGAAACATCAGGGCAAAAATCAATAAGGATGGTCTTTGGGTTGAAAAGCTTGAAGACAACCCGGGACGCTTCATTCCGGAAGAACTTCGCAAAGTGGATGATGCGGCAGGTGCTGTTGAAATCAACCTGGATCAGTCGATGGAGGCAATTCTTGCTGAACTTACAAAGCATCCTGTAGGCACCCGGCTTTCATTGAATGGCACCATCGTTGTCGGCCGCGATATTGCCCACTCAAAACTGAAAGAACGGCTTGATGAAGGTGAGGGTCTCCCCGAATATATCATAAACCATCCCATCTATTATGCCGGGCCTGCAAAAACTCCGGAAGGAATGCCTTCCGGTTCTTTTGGACCGACCACTGCCGGACGAATGGATTCTTACGTTGACCTATTCCAGCAGCACGGCGGCAGCAAGGTGATGATTGCAAAAGGAAACCGCAGTCAGGCTGTTACGGATGCCTGCAAAAAGCATGGAGGCTTCTACTTGGGCAGCATAGGTGGCCCTGCTGCTATCCTTGCTCAGAAAAACATCACAAAAGTAGAACTTCTCGAATATCCGGAACTTGGTATGGAAGCTATTTACAGAATCCGGGTGGAGAAATTCCCTGCTTTTATTCTTGTTGATGATAAGGGCAATGACTTCTACAGCATAACCTGACACTACTGAACATCTTGAGTGATATGCTTGTTTACCCCGGTAGTTTGCCGGGGTTTTCATTTATTTGCGGCATCTATCATCAGAATATCCTGAAAAATATTGATAAACCAAATTCAAAACCATGTACAGAACAGAACACGACAGCCTTGGGCCGGTTCAGGTTCCGGCTGATAAATACTGGGGTGCTCAGACACAGCGGTCGCTGGAGAATTTTCGCATTGGCAGGGAAAAAATGCCCGTAGAGATAATCCGTGCATTTGCACTTTTGAAAAAGGCTGCTGCCATTGTCAATAATAGGATGGGGATACTGGATAGCCGTCTGTCAAACCCCGTTATTCAGGCTTGTGATGAAATTCTTGAAGGCAAAATGGACGATCATTTTCCCCTGGTTGTTTGGCAAACCGGCAGCGGCACACAAAGCAACATGAACCTGAATGAGGTGATTGCCAACCGGGCACACGAACTAATGGGTGGCAGCCTTGCTGACAATAAAAAGGAAGTACATCCCAACGACCATGTCAACAAATCCCAGTCGTCAAATGATACTTTCCCTACGGCTATGCATATTGCAGCGTACACTCTGATTGCGGAACAAACGTTGCCTGCTCTGATAAAGATGAAACAAGCCTTACAGGAACGTTCGAACACATTTCAGGATGTGGTGAAAATTGGCCGCACACATTTGATGGATGCCACGCCGCTTACCCTGGGACAAGAGTTCTCCGCTTTTGCCGCACAATTGGAGTATGGGATAAAGGACCTGCAGCATAGTCTGGATCATCTTCGGGAGCTTGCTCTTGGTGGCACAGCTGTCGGAACCGGGATCAATGCACCCAAGGGCTTTGATAAAGCTGTTGCGGATGTGATCGCGGATTTGACACATAAACCTTTCATAACTGCGCCTAATAAATTTGAAGCGCTCTCGGCACATGATGCAGTTGTTGCAAGCAGTGGTGCCTTAAAAACAATTGCTGTATCCCTGATGAAAATTGCCAACGATATTCGTTTGCTGGCATCTGGTCCACGTTGCGGCATCGGGGAGATCATACTTCCTGCAAATGAACCCGGTAGTTCAATCATGCCGGGGAAGGTCAACCCTACTCAGGCTGAAGCATTGACGATGGTCGCCGCACAGGTGATCGGTAATGATCTGGCCATAACCACCGGCGGGATGAACGGGCACTTTCAGCTCAATGTCTTCAAACCGGTGATGGTCTATAATTTATTGCAGTCGGCACAGTTAATGGCTGATGCCTGCATTGGTTTTACCGATAAGTGTTTGGTGGGAATAGAAGTGAACAGAGACCGGGTTACAGAGCACTTGCAAAACTCGCTGATGCTGGTCACCGCGCTTAACCCCCATGTCGGATACGATCAAGCTGCACGAATCGCCGGCAAAGCTCACAAAGAAAACACAAGTTTGAAGCAGGCCGCTTTAGCGCTTGGTTTGGTATCAGAAGCGGATTTTGACCGCTGGGTGGATCCGTCTTCGATGATATAAAAAAAGAGGCCTGGCGCCTCTTTTTTTATATCATATCCTATCGGAAGATCAGTAATGCCACAGGTCAAGTTCCATATTTCTGATTCTTTCCTTAATTCGTTCCGCTTCAAGCAGCCGCTCTATGGGGTCTTCAATATATTCACTGATGACCCTGTTGTCGGGTCTGTCTTCTCTGTAGATTGTAGCATTGAAGAAACGACGAATAAAGATATCGTCAAATGACATCAGCTGGCTACTGTTATGCACATTATAAATTGGCGCTCCGGCCAATATCGGTCTGGCTTCCTCAAAGGGGATCCAAAAGAGTGGCTCCTGTATATTTGTTAGCTCCCCGGTTTGTTCATCTCTAAAAAGCATTGCCGGAGAGATGCCAATGATTCGTACATCCAATTGCCCTCTTCTTTTATCAATAAACCACTCTTCCTTAATTCTGAATATATAGACATCTGTGGTTGAGAAGGGAATCATTTGGGTAACCTCTTCACCTTCAACTGTAAACGTTAGTTGTTCTGCAAGGTTTTCAAACACGGTTTCGGGATCCAGTGGTTCTCCCTGAAAGCTATCGTCATCAACACCATATGCCCTGATCTCTCCGGCAAGAATGGCTTCTTTGAGAACCTGCATCAGGCTTTTGTAGTCACCGGAGGGATTTTCCGGAAAATAAAGAACTTGGTTCATCCTTTCGCGAAGGTCAATCCGTTGCCACACCCTGAGTGACCAAAGGACGTCTGCTTCCCTTATATAAGGGAGTTCTATCGGCCCTCTTTCATGAATTGCCCTTCTTTCATAAAAACCGTCTCTTGGAGGTGGCGGAGCTTCTTCCGGGCTAACCTGGCCATGAGCCTGTGGGATCATTAGCATGCTTATAATGGGCAAAAAAATTAAAAACTTTATCATATGGATGTCCTCCATGGATTAAAAAATGATTATTCGATTGTAAAAGACAGGGCGCCGAGGTTTCTTGGCTCACCGTCGGGTCCTGGATGTGTGAAAATATTTGTAAATGTTACGCTTTGTCCGCTTCGTGCATTATTAACCAGAGTAACCATTTCGCTGGTTAAGGTGTTGCCACTTTCCTGGTTTGCTCGTCTGATCTCACCTGCTCTTTCGGTAATCATTTCGAAGTGAGCTACTTCATACCGCAGGTCAAAAACGAAGTCTTCAGCCATTCTTGCCTCGATAATTGTTTGTGGTCTTGTAAGCAGCTGCCTCGGGATTCTTCCACTTCTTTGGCCGGCAATGTAGGCTGTAGGGGCTGGTGTTCTAAGCACCCTGAAAGGCGTTACGGCCATTGTTTCCATTCGGTCGCCGATTCTTGCTCTTACAGTAATACTCACTTCGCGGACATCTGGCTCCACGGTAACGGTATAGCTGCCATCTCTTTGTCTTGTAAGGGTTCCTCCTTCAGAAATTTCAACCACGAGGTTTTCGGTTGGAACCCCTCCGGCAGCGATCGAAACAGGGTTTTCGAGGCCGGCATAGAAAACATTCATTCTTGTGGGTGATATTGTTGCCATCGGTGATTCAACAGTATATTGTGTTCTGAAAGGGTGTGATGTTTCAACACCTGCGGGAGATCTGACTGTGATCCTTCCATTTATGGACTGTGACCCCGGAGATGTGGCTGCAAGCCGCAGGCGGCCTACACCATCGCGAACCGGAATTCTGCCGATGCCCTCAACGAAAACTTCAGGGTCCTGGCGTGTGTCGATGGCGGCCACAAATATATCCGCTTCAAACTGTCCTCCCTGCATAACGATTCTGCTCTCCGGCACAATCCTTGCGCTTACTTCATCAAACCGGAACTGCCCGGCGTGGATCAGGTCATAAAGCATGCTGATTGCATCGAACTGTGCGTTGCGTACTTCTGTGATCAGTCTGCTGAGGTTGGTAGCTACTGCAACCGATATTACACGATCAAAGTTGTATGTCTGCCAGTCGATTCTGTTATCCCCTCTGTAAAAAGGTCCTTCCGTGTCCAAACCCAATTTGACACTTTGATTGTGTGTAGAAAGGATGCTGTCAATTTCGTTTTTAAAGTGTTCAATTTTTGTTTTGAGGATGTAGGCTCTTGTTCCGGGTCCGCCGCTGGTACCACCTTCCTCCATCCAGAAACGTGTAGAGCGGCTGTAGTTGTCTTTTTGTCTTAATTGGATCAGGTCAAGTGTGTCTGCCTCTTCAAAGCTGATGTTGTTTAGCATGGAAACCATCAGTGTTCTGTTGGTCATAATATAACTGACCATGGAGTCTGCAAGCTCTTTAATATAGAGGGCTTGATCATGATAAGGAAATACATGTTCTTCGGAAAAGTTTTGCACCTGTGCATTGAAGTCATCATAGATCATATCGACCTTCATCTCAAAATTTTGATTGGTCTCTTGTATCCCTCTGTCAATCAGCGGGAATGAGTCAAGGACCTCCACAGACACATTGAGGGCCATCAGCGCCAGGAAGATCAGATACATCAATCCGATCAGTTTTTGTCTGGGGGTTTGTTTTCCTCCTGCCATAATTTGGGTGTTATCTTAAATCACTTGTCGTTGGCTTAAAATTTTAAACCAAAAAAGCAAATGATTATCTGTTTACATTGAAATTCATTGCGGAAAGCATATTGCCATAAACGTTGTTCAGGCTTTTTATGTTTTCCGTTAGCTGTTCCATTTGATCTTTGTATTGTTGAGCGGTAGCTGCTGAGCTGTTCAGTTGGTCTGCCACGGAACCGACAGCATCTTCATATTTTTTTACAATGTCGGTTTGGTTGGTAGTGGTTTGCATTTGAAGCTCGTAAGCAGTGTTAAGCGCAGTGAGGCTTTTTGTCAGATCCTCTGAAGCATAAATGTTGTCTTTGGCTCTGGATGCAGTTTCTTTGTAGGAATCACTCATGTCGTTAAGAGAACTTACAGCACTTCTCAGGCTGGTATTGTACTCTTCTGACAAACTAAGATCGTGTTTCAGATACTCTGCTTTACTCTTATAAGATTGGCTTAATTCCAGTACCGATTTGGATGCGCTTTCCATGTTTTGGATGTACTGGTTGGTTGCAATGGTTGCATTCGACAGGTCAGCAAGTCTTGCGGCGTTGTCGCTCAGGTTGCGCAAGCCGCGTCCAAGTTTATTGATAAGCTCTGGTCCGATATCTGCCTCTTCCATGAGTTTGTCGAGGTTGGAAGAAAGTGTAATATTTTGTGTGCCTCCGGAAACTACGCTTGTTTCTCTGGAAATCCTCTCGTCAGGTTCAAGACCTGCCAGCTCGGGGTATACGAGACTCCAGTCCGGATCTTCGGGTGCCTGTTCAAAAGCGGAAAAGAAGAACACAATAGCCTCTACCCCCATTCCAACAACAAGTGCAAAATCGGCATAAGGCCAGTGCATGATCTTGAACAGGGCACCGATGATCACCAGTGATGCGCCCCATCCATATAGTCTGGACATGAATAGTTTCCAGGTTCTGTTTTGTGCAAATTTCATCTTTATCTATTTTGGGTTTTGAAAACTTTTTTACTTATAATTGAGAAAACTTTTTAGTAAACGTTGGATGCGCCTCTGCGTTCGGTTTCCCTGTCGTGTCCGGGAAAGGTTTGCACGCTGCGAAACCCGACATATGATGTTGCGGTGTCTTGGTATTCATAGCTTCTTGTACTTACCTGCAGGAAGTAACCGACGTCTTTCCAGGAGCCACCACGAATTACTTTCCTTTTGAGGGAAGGAGGGTCATCATCTCTGGCGTCATATTGATAGTCGGGGTCCATATCGGACATAAAGTAGTAAAATGATTCGTCATATGCTGTCCTTGTCCACTCTGAAACATTTCCGGCCATATCATACAATCCATAGTCGTTTGGTGGGTAGTGTCCGGCAATAACCGGCCGAAGGCCTCCTGTAAGCGCATAATTGCCTCGTTGTGGTTTAAAGTTTGCCATATAACAACCACCTTCAGTACACATATAGGGGCCACCCCAGGGATATGGGCTGAGATTAAGTCCGCCACGCGCAGCGAACTCCCATTGAGCTTCAGAGGGCAGTTCAAACTTGTGTGCGAAAGGCTGATCTTGACTTGCCAGATAGCTGTTCAGGTATTCTGTGCGCCATGAGTTGAACGCTTTTGCCTGTGGCCAGGTAACGCCAACCACCGGATAATGGTCATAAGTAGGATGCCAGAAATACATTTCTGTCATTGGCTCATTGTAGGAAAAGGTAAAATCTCTAATCCATACCAGGGTGTCGGGATAAACGGCAACTTCATGTTGAGAAATAAGGTCCTGCCTTGGTATATTCCGGTCTCTTGCGGCTCGTTGCAGATCAATGGTATAATAGGAGTAAAGCAGCTTTCGGGTATCAATTTCCCTCCGGCCAAAAAAACGTTCGTCTTCAATCAGGAACATTTGTTCCAGCACTTCTCTTTCGTCTTCGCCGTTCCAGGCAATGTTTCTCGGACCACCGTCTCTAGGCCATCTGATAAAAGGCTCGTCGAGCAGAAACCCTTCATCGTCCTCCAGAATGGCATATCTTTCCAGTTCAGGAATGGCTATAGCTTCCTGTGCCAGAAGTTTTCTCGCAATGGAGTCTCTGACCCAATATACAAATTGCCGGTACTGATTGTTGGTGATCTCCGTCTCATCCATATAAAAAGAAGACATGGAAATGGTTCTGGAGGTGGCATTATGTGAGTAAGCAATGTCCTGATCCGAAGGGCCCATAATAAAACTGCCCATCGGTATGAGCACCATTCCCGGTGGCGGGGTATAAACTGCAGATGGTCTGTTTTGAACACCAACGAGGTGCCCGCGATCTCTGCCTGTGCCGCAGCTGGTTAAAAGAACTGCAATCAATGCTATAAAAAACAATCTCTTCATGGTAATGAATATCTTAAAATGGCCAATCCCTTTTCTCTTTTTTGTTGCCATATTCATGGCTGTAAACTTATCTGGTGTGCGAAATTACAAAAATCTGATATTTCTTTGTATGGATTCCACTTTATTCAAATCCAGATCAAAACAATACTGAACGATAATTTCATGGCTGCCATAACTTCTGCCCATAGACCCCATCCATGATGTGGTGATGTCATAGGAGTAACCGATGCTGATCTGATCTAATTTAACCCCCATCAAAACAACAACTGCATCCTGAGGCCTATAACTAACGCCACTCCAGAATTGGTTATTGTATGTGACAATTGTGTTGATGTCTATTTGCCAGGAGGCAAGATCAGTTTTTAATAGCGCTGAAGGACTGATTTCGTAGTTCGTGTTTCCAGGCCAGAAAAAATGATATCCTCCGGTCAGATACACGTGCCGTCTCAGACCATAGTTGCTTTCACCGATAGGCCCCCTGGCCTGCCTTATCTGCGAAAAAGATAAACCGGCCCACAATTCATCATCAAGAATATAGAATGCACCTAAGGCAAAGTCCACAAAAATGTGGTTTTCTTCACTGCCAATTAAAACAGGATCACCTGTATTGATGGGGTTCAGTGATCCAAAGTCAATTTGTTTGTCAAGAAAACCAATCTGTCCGCCGAGCCCAAGCCGACCCATAGATAAGTCCAGATGATATGAATACGAAACCTTTACACCAACATTGGTTTCAGGACCTAATTGATCCTGGAGAAAACCGAGCGCAACACCCCCTCTTAAAAAGCTAATGGGAGCATCCACATTCATGCTGTATGTTTCAGGATTCATGCGGTTTCCTTCTATGTCCCGAAAACCCACCCATTGCTGACGTGCAAGTCCGGTAGCACATATAGCATTGCGGAGCCCTGCCAGTCCGGGGTTAATTCCCATGTTGTTAAACATGTTGTGGCTGAATTGTGGTTCTTGTTGTGCAAAAACCACGCCCCCTGTCAGGATTAAAAGAAATGATACAATGGTTCTAAAAATACGCATTGAAAAAAGACAGGTTTCGTTTAAACGTTTAATGCTTATATTTCTGTTAACGTTAAAAATACCATATTCGTATCATTCATATGATGATACATTTAACTTGCAAAAGTACAATAATTTTCCGTGTGTTTTATGTCCTGATGCAATATTCATGTTACACGAATTTTTGATAAACCTGCCACCACTTTTCCGGGATCTCATTCTGGCATGCCTCCTGGTAGTCTTTATATGAGCAGGGCACAAGAAACTGTCTGTCATATTTCTGGCGCAAGCCCGGCGGACAAGGAACCTCCATCCACCAGCGGTCACTTTTTTTGCTTTTGTAAAAGTTGATCTGGTTTTGAAACTCCCTTATAGAGACCACATATTTGATAAATGCTTCTGAATCCTTAACATTCTTATCCGGAAAGTCGTTCTTGCGATGATAATAACCATCAACAAAATACCAGACCATCTGTGCCACAAGATGAGCGGTTTTTTCTGCATTGTCAAAAGCGGGGTTTAACTCGTAAAACCCGATGGAGCTCAGCTTGTCGCTCAGTCCGGCATAACGTACGATCTGGCAGGCCTCTTCTCCATAAAACCCCATGGGAGAGGGTTTTGCATTGCCCGGAGCATCAGAATGACGGATGGCAGAAATATCAAAACTCATCAGGTCGGCATTCCTGACAATGGGTTCCACCTCCTCCATATTGTTTCGCACATATCCAAGCCGGTAAACATCAAAGTACAACTTGTCCATAAGCTCAATCGCATCCTGATCCACAAAGAAAGTCTGATAACCAATATTGGTATAGTTAAACAGATAGTTGGGCTTGTTGGTTAGAATGCCACTCAGGAAATTGTTGTTGTTTAGCGCTTCGCCCTCTTTTACTCCAATGTCAAAAGCCGCATCAACAGATACGATGTTGATGATCTGCCCAAGCATTTCATAGGCCTGGTAATTGGCGTAGGTGATGTCCTGACTCCCGCCGATGATTACAGGGGTAATATTCTTCTCAAGCAAATGGGCTATAACAGTTTTTACGGCAAAATAGGTGTCTGTGACTTTATCTCCGGCAAGAATATTACCCAAATCTGCAATTTTGGTGTTGTAAGGGCCTCTGAATAAGCGATATAGGTATTGTCGCACATAGTCCGGCGCGATGGAACACCCGTTATTGCCCGAAGCATTGCGATCCTCCTTTACCCCGATAATGGCGATATCTGCACCGTCAATATCCGGAAACCCTTTGTTTTTCAGGTTGGTGTTTGTAAAGTTTGCCAGCATAAGAGGATGTAGCTTGCCTCCTTTGCTCGGAACAGCTGTGTCGATAGGTTCAAAAAAATCCGCAATATCCATGTAAGTACCAAAAGGTCAAATTATTTTCTCTTTTTTGAAGAGGATGTCTTTTTGGTTTTACGAGATTTTGCTTCAGATGTTCCGTCTGAAATGATTTTTTTAATCTCTTCAAGTGTTAGTTGTTCAGGGTTCAGGTCTTTTGGTATTTTGTAATTCTTCTTCCCTGAGGCAATGTAAGGGCCCCACTTGCCTTTCAGCACGCGAATATCCGGTTCTTCATCAAAGGTTTGGATGGTTTTTTTCCGGTCACTTTCCCGTTTTTCCTCAATCACTTCGATGGACTTCTCTGTTGTTACAGTTAATGGGTCTTCTTCTTTGGGTAAAGAATAGAATTTTCCGTCGTGTCTGATATATGGACCAAACCTGCCCACGCCGATTACAAGCTCTTTGTTCTCAAACTCACCCGCTTTTCGGGGAAGCTTAAATAACTCAAGCGACTCATCCAGTGTAATGGTGTCAATGGTTTGCTCTTTCCTCAGGCTTGCAAAACGGGGCTTGTCTGTCTCTTCAGGGTCGCCGATCTGGATCATTGATCCAAAACGCCCGATTTTGGCATATACGTTCCTGCCACTTGCCGGATCTTTTCCAAGCAAACGCTGGCCACTATATTTTTCTGATTCTTTCAGGGTTTGCTCAACCTTTTCGTGAAAAGGCCAGTAAAAGTTCTTGATAACCAAAGACCACTGTTTTTGGCCTTCAGCAACCTCATCAAACTCCCTTTCTACCTTGGCCGTAAAGTTGTAATCCATAATTTCAGAAAAATGCTCCATCAGGAAACTGTTGACCACCTGGCCGATATCTGTCGGAAACAACTTGTTTTTTTCTGCACCAGCAACTTCATGTTTTTCTTTTTCCGTGATTTTGTCGTTACTCAATGTAAGGAGACTGTACGTTCTCTTCATGCCATCCCGGCTCTCCTTGATCACATAAGTGCGTTTCTGTATGGTGCTGATTGTGGGTGCATATGTTGAAGGACGGCCAATGCCAAGCTCCTCCATTTTTCTTACGAGACTGGCTTCGGTATATCTTGGCAAAGGCTTCGAATACCTTTCAGTTGCTGTCATTTCCTGAAGCGGCAACAGCTGATCCTTTTTCATGGGGGGCAACAACCCGGCTGCGCTTTCTTCCTCCTCATCGTCTGTTGATTCAAAATAAACCTTTAGAAAGCCTTCAAACTTGACGACCTCTCCGGATGCAATGAACTTCTCTTTTTTGGTTGTGGAAATGCCAATGGAAATATTGGTTTTTTCCAGCAACGCATCGCTCATTTGCGAGGCAAGTGTTCTCTTCCATATCAATTCGTAAAGCTTTTGCCCGGCAGCATCTGTCCCGGCCTGATGAACACTCATATAGGTTGGACGTATGGCTTCGTGGGCCTCCTGGGCACCTTTGGACTTCGTTGTATATTTCCTGAGCTTCACATAGTCGGCACCATAGTTTTTTTCGATCTCCTCCTTTGCCATCGCCATTGCTGAGCCGGAAAGGTTATGCGAGTCGGTACGCATATAGGTGATCTTTCCTGATTCGTAGAGTTTCTGAGCAACCACCATCGTTCGGCTAACCGAAAATCCAAGCTTCCGGCTTGCCTCTTGTTGCAGCGTGGATGTTGTGAAAGGGGGTGATGGTGATTTTTTTGCAGGTTTCGTTTCAATGTCTTCAATCGTGAATTTGGCTCCTACACACAATTCAAGAAATGCCTTCGCCGCTTCTTTTGTTTTAAACCGTTGGGGCAGCTCCGCCTTCAACGGGGTGATATCGCCATCGTGTTCAACAGAAAAAATCGCAGATACACGATAACTGCTTATGGCCTTAAAACCCTGAACCTCTTTTTCCCTTTCTACAATCAGACGAACAGCAACAGACTGAACCCTGCCTGCAGAAAGGGCAGGTTTGACTTTTTTCCATAATAATGGAGATAATTCAAAACCGACCAAACGGTCCAGTACCCTTCTGGCTTGTTGCGCAAAAACAAGGTTTTGGTCAATCTTACGAGGCTGTTTGATCGCGTTTAAGATGGCGTTTTTGGTGATCTCGTGGAAAACAATCCGCTTGTAATGATCAGGGGTGAGCTGTAAACTTTCAGCCAAATGCCACGAAATTGCTTCTCCTTCCCTGTCTTCATCTGTAGCAAGCCATACAGTTTCGGCTCCCTTTGCAAGCTTTCGCAAATCGGCAACCACAGATTTTTTATCAACAGGGATTTCATACTCAGGATCAAACCCCTTTTCAATATTCACGCCAATAGCGTTTTTTGGGAGATCCCGGACGTGCCCAAAACTGGACTTTACCGTAAACTCCTTACCAAGAAAACCTTCTATCGTTTTTGCCTTTGCCGGTGACTCTACAATGACCAGATTTTTTGCCATAGCTTTTATTTTGGAGGGCAAAAGTAATAAAATAATCATAGATGAAGGTTTTTTTATAACTGCAAATCTGTGTTTGGCTTTGTTTAACATATTAACGGTCAAAGAATAACACAACAAATGGCTTTTTGTCCGCTTTAAAATGCGTATTTTTGTGCCTCAAAAAAAAGATATAAACCAAGTTACCAAAGTGAATAAACAGATATATATCGAGACATACGGTTGTCAGATGAATTTCTCCGATAGCGAGATTGTAGCTTCCGTAATGATGTCTGAGGGCTTCGACGTCGCAAAGAAGTTGCCCGAGGCCGACGTGATCCTCCTTAACACCTGCTCCATTAGAGATCATGCTGAACAGCGGGTTCTGAACCGGTTAAGAGAACTGCAACATCTTAGAAAGAAACGCCCGGGGCTCATCATTGGAGTCTTAGGGTGTATGGCAGAACGTTTGAAGTCTGATCTTCTTGAGGGAGAGGATAAAGGGATACGCGTGGATATGGTTGCGGGACCGGATGCCTACAGGCAGTTGCCGCAGCTTTTGATGGATGCTGAAAGCGGACAAAAAGCCATCAATGTGTTGCTCTCTGCAGATGAGACCTATGCTGACATCAGTCCGGTACGATATGCCGCAGGAGGTGTGTCTGCTTTTATTTCCATCATGCGGGGGTGTGAAAATTTCTGTGCTTATTGCGTGGTTCCGTTTACCCGGGGGAAAGAGCGAAGCCGTAATCCCGAATCTGTTTTATCTGAAACACGCGCATTGATTCAGGATGGTTATCGCGAAGTTACCCTGCTCGGACAGAATGTAAATTCATATTTATGGAAAGATGATGGAGTCAGGACCGGTTTCAGCGAACTGCTCGGAATGGTTGCCGCCCTGGATCCCAAACTACGTGTCCGGTTTGCCACTTCCCATCCCAAAGACATTTCGGATAATTTGCTGCATCGTATGGCTGAATATCCGAATATTTGCAAAGCGATCCACCTGCCGGTGCAGTCTGGAAGTACGGCTGTGCTTTCCAGAATGAACAGAAAGTATACACGTACCGATTACCTCGACAGGATTCGTGCAATAAAGGAAATTTTACCCGGATGCGCCATATCCACGGATCTTATAGCAGGCTTTTGCGGAGAAACCGAAGAGGAGCATATGGAAACACTTTCTCTGATGGAAGAGGTAGGGTACGATTTTGCTTTTATGTTCAAGTATTCTGAACGGCCCGGTACCCTTGCTGCAAAAAAACACAAAGATGATGTGCCCGAAAAGGTGAAAACACGACGCCTGAACGAAATCATAGAAAAACAGCAGCAGTTATCACTGATCAGCAATCAGCAAGATATTGGTTCTGTTCAGGAGGTGCTCGTTGAAGGACGCTCAAAACGGTCGGAGGATCAGCTGATGGGACGAGCTGAAAACAACAAGGTTGTTATTTTTCCTGATGAAAGCTTCTCGCAGGGTGATTATGTCAAAGTTGAAATTACAGCTTGTTCTTCGGCTACATTGAAAGGCATCCCTGTTAAAGAATAGAATAATACCCTATCTTTTTTGATTTCTTTGTTGAAAAATGCTATCGGCTGCCATCAGATCTGTCATTGTAGTGATCTTGAAGTTTTCCTTTTCGCCGTCAATAAGATAAAGACGTTCACCGTTTGCCTCCAGCACGCTGGCATCATCTGTGTAAAAGTCTTTGTAGCTTGTGTTGTATGCTTTTTTTATTGATGATGCATGAAAGCACTGTGGGGTTTGCACAAGCCTGATTTGTTCCCGGGGCAATGCGGTGTTCATGGCACGATTCACCATCCTTACCGAGTCTGCAACCTCAATCGTGGGTATGGCATTGCCAAACTTTTTGGCAAAGTTAAACAGTCTGGTAATAAGTTGTTGTGATACAAGTGGGCGGGCTGCATCATGAATGGCAACGAGAGAATTGTCGGGAATATGTTTCAATCCGTTTTTTACCGAATGAAAACGGGTCGGGCCTCCTTCAACAAGCTGATAAACGGGCTGACAGCCATATTCGTTGCATATGTTTTGCCAGTCTTGATGCAGTGCATCAGGCAAAATGATGGTGCAATGAATGTTTGGATCAAATTGAAAAAAAGCATCCATTACACGGAGCAGGAGAGGTTTGCCGTCCAGTTTCATAAACTGTTTGTACCCGGAAGTCTGCATTCGCTCCCCCTTGCCTCCGGCAGCAATTAGCAGATGTTTCTCCATTCCGTTTCTGACAGATTTAAGTTTTGAAAAGGTATAAATGGGTCAGTCTGCTCACTTATTTTAAAATGAGCATCGCATCACCATAGGTAAAGAAATTGTACTTTTCCTTAATGGCTTCCTTATAAGCTTTCATTAGAAAGTCAAAGCCGGCAAAGGCCGATACCATCATCATCAATGTTGACTGGGGCAGGTGAAAGTTGGAAACCATGGCATTTGCCACGCTGAAATCGTAAGGTGGATATATGAATTTATTGGTCCAGCCCTCATAAGGTTTCAGGTATCCGGAGATAGAAACTGATGACTCGATGGCCCGCATCGTGGTTGTGCCAATAGCGCAAACCCTTTTTTCTTTTTCTTTCGCTTTGTTTACAGTGTTTGCCGTTTGTTCTTCAATAATGAACTCTTCGCTGTCCATCTTGTGTTTGCTCAAATCTTCGACATCCACATTTCTGAAGTTGCCCAGACCTGCGTGCAAAGTGACCTCGGTAAATTCAATCCCTTTAAGCTCCAGACGCTTGTTCAGCTCCCTGCTGAAATGCATTCCGGCGGTAGGTGCCGCCACCGCACCCTCTCTTTTGGCGAAAATGGTCTGATAGCGCTCCTTGTCTTCGCGGTCAACAGGACGGTTAATTAGCTTAGGCAAAGGTGTTTCTCCTAATGACTCTATGGTGTTTTTGAATTCATCATAAGTGCCGTCAAATAAAAACCGAAGGGTACGGCCCCGGGAGGTTGTGTTATCAATTACTTCGGCAACCAGATTGTCATCTTCGCCAAAATAAAGCTTGTTGCCAATCCTGATCTTTCGGGCCGGATCAACCAGAACATCCCACAAACGCGATTCCCTGTTAAGCTCCCTGAGCAGGAAAACCTCAATATTGGCACCGGTTTTTTCTTTTGTGCCATAAAGACGTGCTGGAAAAACCTTGGTGTTGTTGGCAATCATTACATCACCATCATCAAAATAATCAATGATGTTTTTAAATGTTTTGTGTTCGATCTTGCCTGTTTTCGTATGTAAAACCATCAGGCGCGATTCGTCACGGTTTGGAGCGGGCTTTTCAGCAATCAACTCTACAGGGAGGTTGAATTTAAATTGAGACAGTTTCATTGTGAAATATTCGTCGGTAAAAGTTTAACCAATGCCTTTGGGGAAAGGTTTGCAAAGATAATACATCAGAAGGCCGTTGTCAATAGTTTGGGCAATAAAATACTTAAAAATGTGAAATGAAAAATAAAACAGGAGCTGGGATCCGATATTTTGGAGCTGAAAACGGAGATCTTATCAGCTTTTTGCTTTTAGCTTTGGCAGGAAAAAACAGCCATCTTAATGACGCGCGCAGCGCAAAATGCCAACAAATGACAAGGCGAAGCCTGAATGACGCGCGCAGCGCAAAATGACAATAAATGACAAGGCGAAGCCTGAATGACGCGCGCAGCGCAAAATGCCAACAAGCAACGAACAAAGATCCCTACGCCGTAAAGTGTTTTTATGCCTGGTCTTCGAATGAATTGATCATGTCTGTCATGGTTTGTATGCTCCAGGCATTGGTCACGTCATACTGTCCAATATGTGTACGTCTGAGTGCAGCAAGATAAGCACCACTGTTCATGGCTTCCCCAAAATCTCTTGCCAGGGCCCTGATATAGGTCCCCTTGCTGCATTGAACCCTAAAATGGATATTTGGCAGGTCAAATTCTGTGATTTCAAACGTTTTAATATGAACAAGGTTGGCTTTCAGGACTGTGTCCTTACCTTTGCGGGCAAAGGTATAAGCCCGTTCTCCTCCAATCTTTTTTGCCGAAAAAAGAGGTGGGATTTGTTGTTGCGGACCGGTAAGAACTCCGGCTGTTTTTTCAGCAAGTTCCTTTGTGATGTGCGCTGTTGGATATTCTTTGTCAGGACTTGTTTCAAGGTCAAAGGAAGGTGTTGTTTTCCCGGTATAGAATGTGCCGGTATATGTTTTGTCAAGAACCTGGAATTGTTCGATTTGCTTTGTTGCTTTTCCCGTGCAGATGATCAACAGTCCGGTTGCAAGCGGGTCAAGCGTGCCTGCGTGTCCCACTTTTATTTTTTTTAATCCCAGCCGGTGTTGTAGCAGTGCCTTTAATTTATTTACCACATCAAAGGATGTCCAGCGATAGGGTTTATCGATGAACATCATTTTACCTTCACGAATCGACTCACTGAATGCTTCTTTCGTCTGCATTTTTTACATAAGGCTGCCGGCGATGATTGCCGTCAAGCCAATCACCGCACAATAAATAGAAAAGTAAGCGATGTTTCCCTTGCGTACAATCTGAAGCATCCACCTGCACGCGACCACCCCGGCTAAGAAGGCAGTAACAGCACCGATGATCATAGGTGTAAACTCCATCGTTGAGCTTCCCGCGGCTTCCGACATCCGCAAAATCTTAAGAAAGTTGGCCCCAAATATTGGAATGAGTACCATCAGAAATGAAAAACGGATGGCTTTGCCCCGTTCAATTCCAAAAAACAGTGCCGTGCTGATCGTGGCACCACTGCGGCTGATACCGGGCAGAATGGCCAGGGTCTGCGCCAAACCAATGATCAACGCGGTTTTCAGAGTAACGCTATTGTTGTTTTGGGGTACAAACCTGGTCAGAAACAGTAATGTAGCCGTAACAAGAAGCATAAAGCCAACAAATACAATCCGGCCTTCAAAGATGCTTTCAATTTTTTCTTCAAACAAAAGTCCGACAATCCCGGTAGGCACTGCAGAAGCGAGCAGCAATAATGCGAACTTCATTTCAGGATTCCATTTGAAACGAACAAAGTTGGCTGTCAAAGAGTAGATGTCGCGCCAGAAAACTACTACCACGCTTAAAAACGTGGCTCCGTGCACAATGATGTTAAATGTAAAAAAATCGTGTGGGTCTTCCAGTCCGAATAACGCGCCGCCAAGCTCAAGGTGTCCGCTGCTGCTTACGGGAAGAAACTCAGTGAGACCTTGTAAAAGACCGAGGATAAAGGCTTCTAACCAGCTCATTCAATAATTTATTTTTTATGTTTTTTGAAATCTGTTTTAATAGGAGTGGCAGGTCTTTTCCCCTTTGGGTCATCCGGTTTGTTGGTGGTTTTTTTCATGATGGCATATATCTGAATCACATAACCCCCGAGCACAAGGATAGGCGCAAGTGTGATTCTGCGAAAACTAAAAATTGCCTCATCAAACACATATGGGTCGTCGCTTTTACCCCCGATCATAAGCAAAAATCCGAGTGCAGTAACAACCAATCCGATAATCAACCAGGTATACTTGTGTTTGTCGAACAACAATACACTTCCTTCTTGTTTTTTCATATCAATAGTAATATAAAAAGTCTGTTTTAATTTTCAGATATTTTCTGACTGCAAAATAGGTAGAGATATAACTGATAATAATCCCAAGCAAAAGTACGCCTGCGAAAAGTATTCCCAGCATTTGCAATTCATAAAACATAGTGATTTCCGGAATTTGTCTCTGCCCGGCATACAGTGTTGCAGTAAGCAGTAATATTGTAATCAGCGCCCCTATGACGCCCTGTAAAACGCCCTGTATAATAAACGGACGGCGGATAAAGGACTGGGTCGCTCCAACCAACTGCATGCTTTTGATCAAAAAACGTTTGGAGAAAACACTAAGTCTTATGGTGTTGTTGATCAGTGCAAAGGCGATCATCAGCAATAGCAGGCTGAATGCCAGCAGGCCGATCCCGATCCGTTTCACATTTTCGTTCACCAGGTGTACCAGCGATTTTTGATAATCAACATCTGTGACAATTGGGTTGCGGCCTACTTTTTCTTCGAAGAGGAGCAGGCTGTCGGGATTGGTATATGCGGCTTTGAGCCGGATCTGGAACAATGCGGATAAGGGGTTGTATCCAAGAAATCCGACAAAGTCTTCTCCCAGCTCCTGTATCAGTTGTTCGGCTGCATTGTCGCGGGAAATGTAGTCGGTTTCATTCACAGAAGGCATCGATTCCAACTCCGATTGCAGCCTGCCGATTGCATTATCGGTGGCGCTATCGGAAAGAAATACAGAAACGACAATGCTTTCGCGAACCCGGTCAGAAAGCTGTTGTGCTTGAAGAATAATAAGACCCAACAGTCCCAGGACAAACAAAACAAGGGTAATGCTCATTACGGTCGAGATGTAAGAGGACCTCAGCCGTCTGCCAATTATTTTGTCTTCCTGTCTGGCCATAAATTGTGATTTTCTTCGCAGCGAAATTACGAAAATATCAGATACAAACCATAACGGGCACCACCTCCTCCGGATGCGGCACCTCCGCCGCCACCCATGGTGCCTCCGCCGCCGGCACCGGTGTATGAACTCACCGCTCCGCCTGTTGTGGTGATCACCTCATGGATTGTTTTTCCAAAGTTCGACAGATTTGTATGATAGAGAACCAACCAGGGAAAATAACCGGCATGATACTTCGAATCCAGTGCACGTGTAAGTATCTTGAAAAACCGGGATCCCAAACCGAGACTGATCTGATCTGTATGTTTAGTTGTTTAGTTGTTTAGTTGTTTAGTTGTTTAGTTGTTTAGTTGTTTAGTTGTTTAGTTGTTTAGGTTGTCTGCAAAGATAGCGCTCTGCTGTATATATTGCAAGTGAAGTGAGATGACTTTGTACGCCATGCTTTAAGGAAGGATATTCAGCCTGTAAGTTTTTCCAGGCAGGGGTTTAACCACTTCTTTAAACTCTAGACTGAGCAGAATGGAGGTTGCTTTGCTGAGGTTGAAGCCTGTTCCTGAAACAATCTGATCTATACCCGGTTCGCCATGTTGTTTCAAATATTCGGTCATCTTTTTTTCCTCTTCGGTGAGGGTGATGAATAATGATTGCTGCAAACCTTTTTTATGGTTTTTCCCTGGCTCCCAGTTCATGATGTATTGCAGGTCGATGGCCGATTCGAGCAGATGTGCCTTATGTATTTTGATTAGTTTGTTGCATCCCTGGCTGTAAGTGTCTTGTGTTCTCCCGGGTATGGCAAACACGTCGCGGTTATAGTTGTTGGCGATGTTTGCAGTTATTAGCGCCCCGCCGCTTTCAGCTGCCTCCACCACGATGATGCCGTCGCAAAGTCCGGCGATGATCCGGTTACGCTTTGGGAAGTTTTCCCTGTCCGGCTTGTTGCCGGTTAAAAAATCGGTTACCAGTGCGCCCTGGTCAATAATTGACTGCGCAAGCTTGTGATGTAGAAACGGATAGATCCTGTCGAGTCCGTGGGCGAGCACTGCAATGGTTTGCAGCTTGTTCTTGAGGGCGGCTTTATGGGCACAGGCATCCACACCATAAGCAAGACCGCTGACGATAACGGGAGCAAAGGCTGACAGTTCGGTGATTATCGACTCACAATGGCTGCGTCCGTAATCTGTCATGTTTCGTGTGCCAACAACCGCCAGCATTTTAGGTTCGTTAAGACATGCTTTGCCTTTAACGAATAACAACAAAGGGCCGTCTTCACATTGCTTTAACCGGGAAGGGTAATCCTTGTCGAGGTAAAACAGGGATTTTATCTTGTGCTTTTCGATGAACCTGATCTCTTTCTCGGCCCGATCAAATGCAGCTCCTTTCCTTACGGCTTTTGCCAGGTTTTCACCAATGCCCGGAATTTTCAACAGGGCATCTTTTTTCTCTTTGAAGACCTGTTCAACGCTTCCGCAATAGGAGATCAGCCGCTTGGCGGTAACTCCTCCTATTCCAGCGATATTGTTTATGGCAATCTGATATAAAAGTGCTTCTTTCACAAATTGGGATAAAAAAAGAACAAATATATCACAAAAAAATAAAACGCTTAGGATTTGTGGTTTTCTTTTTATGGAATGGTTAAACAGAGAGGTTGTGTGGAATGTCCCCAGTGGTTAATAGGTTTTTGTCATGGTTGATGGAACGGCTATGATAAAGTCTGCCAGTCCGTGATAGGATTCATCGAGTTGTTCAACACTTTCTTGTTCCACTGTGCTGATGGTCATGATGAAAAGGGGTTGCTCTGAATATTGATTTAAATACCATTGGATCCCTTCGTCATTATTGGAGTGGTAGGCGCCGTTGAAGTGCACGAAAATGCCTGAATCGGGCAGGTTCTTTAGGATGAAGTGCGCCATGGTGGCATCCTTGATGGCTTGTGCCTTTGGAAAATTATCACTGCCGTGTGCCGGCATCCCTGCCATTTCCAGCATGGCTTTATAGCCGGGCAGCTCGGGGTTGTAAGGGGGTGGCAGGGGGGCAATGTACTTTTGGGCCTGTTCTGAGAGAGCGTCAAGGGCTTCAAAACCACCCCTGTGAACCATCGCGGCATACCTTCTGGGGATATTGGTTGCAATGAAGTTAAGGTTGTTTTCCCGGGCAAGCTCAAGCAGCGGGCGATAATCGGTGTCATAATTGTTCCAGAGTTTGGCTTCAGCCTTGAAATGTCGTTCAAGGATTTTTCCATCAAAATATTCATCAATAATGATCTGATTATCCGCTTCAAACATTTCAGCACCGAGAACCAGCAAGCTGTCGTAATACATATGTAAATCTTTGCTCAGCTCAAATTGAAGCCAGTGTGCAATGGGGTTGTTGTGCAGCTCCCCAAAAAGCACCACGTGATTTTCAGGTGCTTTATTGAGCATTTCATGGTAGGATGACAGCGTCCCATCTCGCAGAAATATTTGATAGGCGGGTTTATCCTGGGCCGACAAACCGAAGGAGATCAAGATGATACCTGCCAGCGTTAGGAAAGTTTTGGTGATGTGCATGTCTTTTGTCTTTAATGTTGTTGTTTTGGCATGAACCGTGGGGGTAATCAGATTGCCGGGGCATATGCCCGATTCATACTGAAAACACGCATACAACCCGGAATGTTCAGAACTGTTGCCGGTTAACTGGTGCGTTTGAGCCCATTTCCGGAGAAGGACAGTGGCAGCAGGTCATCCACCTTGTCAATCACGATCACTTTGCCGTTTTCACTTGCCAGAAGGATTTTCAATGGCTCCTTCTGCAGGTTTTCATATTCAAGAAGTACCTGACGGCATGCTCCACAGGGGGAGACCGGGTTCTTTACTTCCAGTCTGTTCGAACGTGCGCAAATGGCAATTTTCTTCATGCTTACACCGGGGTGGTTTGCAGATGCAGCAAAAGCCGCAACCCGCTCAGCACAAAGGCCGCTGGGATAGGCTCCATTCTCCTGATTCGAGCCTTTGACCATCTTGCCATTTTCCAGCAATATAGCAGCACCTACATAAAAAACAGAATATGGAGCGTAAGCGTCATTTGTCATATCTCTGGCCAGTCTAACAAGCTCCTGCTCGTCTTTGGGCAGCAAGTCCACGCTGTCAATCTCATAATAATGAATGGACACATTTTTTTTGATCATGTATCGCTTGTTTTGTGAGTATATGTATCAAAAAGTGTACAAAAGCAATGTAATTATCAAAAATCAGGCATTATCTTTTCTAACGTATACGCAAAATGTTTAAAAATGTTGGGTTTTGGCAATATTTATGATAAAATAACAACAAAGAGTCCTGATATTTTGTTATATTTGTAATATATGGATAAAAGGCATTAAATTTTTTGTTTAAATGTCTTTTTAATCGATTGTTTAACCTTTAAAAGATGATATTATGAGCAGTTCAAGTGGAAAAGTATTGTTTGGATTTGTGTTTGGCGCAGCAGTTGGCGTAGCTGCCGGACTATTGTTTGCCCCCGGCGCAGGAGAAGAAACCCGCAAAAAAATCAAAGAGAAGGGAAAGGAATATACCGATGAGCTTTCAAAGCAGATGAGTGGCAAACTTGATGACTTGAAAGAGTATGTTGGTGGCGTGGCCGAGGAAACCAAGTCGCGGGTAAAAAAAGCATCCAAAGAAGTTGAAGAAAAGTAATCATTTAAACTTCCATTATATGGATGGCAAAGAGTTATTGGAGCAAATTGCCGGATTAAAGGACAATGTCCGTAAATATCTGGAAACAAAAATCTCCTATTACGGGATATTGGCTTTTGAAAAGGCAGTAAAGCTCCTGACCATTTTAGTGGCCAATGCCGTTATTCTGACCACCTGCCTTCTGGCTTTGCTGTTTCTTTCAGGAGCAGCTGCTTTGTTGGTAGGACAGCTATTGGATTCCCTTTTGTATGGTATACTGATTGTCAGTGGTTTCTATTTTTTGCTGACAGGGATCTTCCTGATATGGAAAAAGTCCATTTTCGGAAGGCTGGCAATCCGGATCATGCTTAAGATTTTTTTGGACGAAGATGCTGATGAAAAAGAGAGGAGGGACCAGTCATGATGCTATCGGAAAGCTTAAGGAACATCAAAACCCTTCACGACATCAGAATGGAAAAGGTGCGTTTGCGCTACGAGTCGATGCGTGCGGAGGATGCTATGAATGATAGCCTGGGTGCTCTGGGCAGAATGTTTACGGTGTTTTCTTTTATTCAAAAAACAGGGCACCGCCTGCGTTTTATTTATAGCGTGGTTTCAGGTATTACAAGCTTGGTGGGACGTTTTTTGTATAAAAAAGTCAAGAAAAAAGAGGAGCCTCGCTATACCTCCATGGAGGATGATTGAAGAAATTACTTAATCGTTTTTTACAGCCGGCAGCTTTTTTTGAAGCTGCCGGTTTTTTGTTGGCTGGAAGATTGCAGATTAGCAGATGTGCAGATTAGCAGATGTGCAGATTAGGAGATTAGCAGATGTGAAGATGTGCAAATGTGAAGATGATTTTCGATGATCGATGAAAAAATGTTTTTATCCGTGTTAT
>SKSI01000097.1 GCA_007123065.1 Bacteroidales bacterium | reverse complement strand
GCAAATTAGCAAATTAGCAGATGGGTTTGACACAAATCAACCAATAACCATTCAGCAAATCAGCACTACATTTAAAGTGATGATACTGATAAATAAACCTAAATTACATGAATGATTGGAAAATATACACCAAGGGTGGTGACAAAGGAGAGACTTCGCTTCTTGGCGGACGGAGGGTTCCGAAGCATCATTTAAAGATTGAGGCTTACGGCACCGCTGATGAGTTAAACGCGTTTATCGGTTTGTTGCGTGATCAGGATATTGCCGGGCATTACAGGGAAGTATTACTGGAGATACAGGATCGCGTTTTTACGGCAGAGTCGATTCTGGCATGCGACGAAGGGTGCAAACCGGAGAATTTGCCTGATATGCGAGAAGACGACATACTCATGCTCGAGCGCGAGATCGATGCAATGAATGAATCATTGCCTGAGCTTACCCATTTTATCTTGCCCGGAGGGCATCCGGCTGTTTCCTATGCACACGTTTGCCGTTGTGTGTGTCGGCGTGCCGAGCGCATCATCACCCAGCTTGCAGAGCAGGACAAGGTGGACCAGCTCGTGATTCAGTATTTTAACCGCCTTTCCGATTATTTCTTTGTCCTTGCCCGCAAGATAGGTTACGATCTGGGGGTTGCCGACATAGAGTGGCACGCAAGAAGTAGAGGTTAAGATAAACCACCAGTAGACACAGGGCTTGACCTGTGCACCAAAATATGTTCATTCGTTGATTGGTGAGTCCACTCCTAAAATCTGTTTTTGATAATCAAAGCATTTGTTGTATAAAATATGTTATTGATTATCAACAAGTTGCGAGCAAGTTAATTGTATTAATCTGTGCATCTGTGGCATTTTTGACTTTTTGGAGTGGGCTCATTGGTTGATTGGTTAAATGGTTTATTGGGTGATTGGGTGTATCATTATTTGGATAAATTGGCGTTGGATGTAATTGGGGTTTGAAGGTTACTACCATCTTAATCACTTAAGATCTGCAATTAATAACAGAAAAATATTATTGGTAAATCATTTATTGTTAAATTTGATAGTCCAGTTTTATACAGAAACCAAAATGACAACCAAAAACATACTCATCCTGACTGTCCTGATCCTTGGATTTACCTTCAAAGGGGGAGCTGACAATTATGCTGACAGCCTATACCAGGTGATCCATTCCCCCAAAAAAAGTGAGCTGGAAAAAATGCATGCCATGACTTTACTTTCGGCTGAACTAATTCCAATGGATATGGATTCGGCTCGTGTTTTACTGGAACAAAGCAGCATTTTGGCACATCTTGATGATTATCCGGTTGAAAGGGCTGCCTGGCTTGCTATTTCAGGGAATTACAACTGGTACAATCGCAATACCGACAGTGCCATGGTTAATTACCATATTGTTTATGCAATGGATGAACCCGGCATTTTAGACCGTCGGGGCGCTTCTGCGATCAACCTGGCTGCACTGTATAACCGAAAGGTTGAAACCGACAGTGCAATGTATTTTTACAACAGTGCCATCTCAATATTTACAGACCTTGAGGATGATGGAGGTCTGGCGCATGCCAATTATTCACTGGGAATATTTTATAACAGGAGAAATAACTACGAACTGGCCTTGCGGCACATGCTTAACGCCCTTGAATACAGAGAAAAAGACGCTAACTCATTCCACCTTATCCATACTTATGTTACATTGGGCAATGTTTATTTATCGTTGGCCAAAGAAGAGAAAGTTCTTGAGTATTACAAAAAAGGGCTGAAATTATCGGAAGAGCTTCCCAATCATCCTATGGTGAGTTCGATCTATAATAACCTGGTGAGCTATTATACCAATCATGTTCCAGACCATGAGCTGGCCAAATATTATGCTGAGAGAGGGATACAGATAGCCATTGAAGCTAACAGAACCGAGATCTTATACTCCATTTACAGCAATTTAGGCATCCTTTATACCGATACGGGAATGTATGAGGAAGCAATCAAGTGGTTTGAAAAAGCCAATGAACTGGAAGATCTTGCTGAACCAGAGCTTAAGGCTGCTTCAAAATTCAACCAGGGAAGACTATACAACCAATTGAGACAATACCAGCAGGCAAGAAGTCTATTGCACGAAGCAATTGATTATTCGAACATCGCAGGCTCAAGAAAATGGTTGTCTTTTGCACACAATGAGCTTTTTATGATTGACAGCATCACCGGAAACTACTTGCAGGCAATCTCACACTTACAGGAGTCAGTCCGGCAAAGGGATTCCATCTGGCAAAAGGAGCGGATGGACAGAATCAACGAATTGGAGATCATTTATGAAATCGATAAAAAAGAGTCAGAGAACAGATTGTTAAGAGAGTCCAACATCCTGAAAGAACAGGTGATTCGCAACCAGCGAACTCTTGTAGTTCTCAGTATTTCATCTACATTATTGCTGATGCTTTTTCTTGTAAACTTATGGATTTCAAGACGCAGGATTCAAAACCAAAAAAAGGAACTTGAATTGCTGCATCAAGACATTCTTGATAAACAGAAGGAAATTGCACAAAACAATGAGTTGCTGAATCAAAAGAACAAAGACCTTGAGCGTTTGAATCTGACCAAGGATAAGTTTTTCTCAATTATTTCTCATGATTTGCGAAGTCCGTTTAATTCACTGTTGGGGTTTCTGAATATTCTTGTTGAAGAAGGCGACAATATGGATAATGAAAAAAAGAAGCTTATCATTCAGAATCTTCAACAGAATTGTGCACGCACCTATGATTTGCTCACAAACTTGCTGGAATGGTCAACCATTCAGCGCAACAGGCTTGAAAACAAACCGGAGCAAACATTTATCCGAAATCTGATCCAGGAATGCCTGGCACTGCTCAAATATAGCATCGAAAAAAAGGAACACGAGGTTGTGAATGAAGCAGACCATATTTTAGCTGTCATGATTGACCCCAGGCTTATTAAATCCGTGCTGATCAACCTGATCAACAACGCCGTAAAATTCACCTGCCGTGGAGGCAAAATCACGATTCAGGCTACCATGGTCAAGGAAGACAAATACCTTAAAATAAGTATCGCCGACAATGGAACCGGGATTCCTGCAGATAAGATTGGCTCCCTTTTCGAACTGGAATCAGATTACCGGCAAAAGGGTACCGATAAAGAAGCAGGTACCGGGTTGGGTTTGGTTACGGTCAAAGAGTTGGTCAGGTTAATGGGTGGAAGCATTGAGGTAGCCAGCACAATTGATATGGGAAGTACGTTCACAATTATTGTTCCGGCCGGGCGTATATAACAAACCCGGTTACACAATTTTGCATAACCGGATTTATCATTTTTTAAAACAGTTCCGTTAACTCAAATCATTTCGCATAGGCCACGGCCCTTGTTTCGCGAATCACCGTTATTTTGATCTGACCCGGATAGGTCATTTCGGTTTGAATTTTCTTACTCAGGTCGTGCGATATCTGTTCAGCTTCAGCATCCGTGATCTTTTCACTTCCCACGATAACGCGCAACTCACGTCCTGCCTGAATGGCATACGTTTTCACAACACCGGGATACGACAATGCGAGCTCTTCCAGATCATTCAGGCGTTTGATATACGATTCCACGACCTCTCGACGCGCACCGGGGCGTGCACCGGAGATGGCGTCACAAACCTGGATGATAGGAGATATCAGACTATCCATCTCTACTTCATCGTGGTGTGAACCAATCGCATTGCAAACTTCAGGCTTCTCCTTGTATTTTTCAGCCAGTTTCATACCCAATACCGCGTGTGGCAATTCCGGTTCATTGTCTGGCACTTTACCGATATCGTGCAACAGCGCAGCTCTTTTGGCAATTTTGGGGTTCAGGCCCAGTTCTGCTGCCATGGTGGCGGCAAGGTTGGCAACTTCTTTCGAGTGTTGCAAAAGATTTTGACCGTAAGAGGAGCGATACTTCATACGGCCTACCAGCCGGACCAACTCATGGTGCATACCATGAATACCAAGGTCAATGGTAGTGCGTTTGCCGATATCAATAATCTCCTGTTCGATCTGCTTTTGAGTTTTGGCAACCACCTCTTCAATACGGGCCGGATGAATGCGACCATCTGTAACAAGTTTATGCAGGGACAGACGCGCTATTTCGCGTCGTACAGGGTCAAACCCGCTCAATATAATGGCTTCAGGAGTGTCATCCACAATAATCTCAACACCGGTAGCAGCCTCAAGAGCGCGGATGTTTCGTCCTTCACGCCCGATGATGCGCCCTTTGATCTCATCACTCTCGATGGGAAATACAGAAACGGAGTTTTCTATGGCAACTTCCGTTGCAGTTCTTTGAAGCGATTGAACCACAAGCTTCTTAGCCTCCATATTGGATGTCAAACGCGCTTCTTCCATTACTTCACGGATAAATGACTGCGCATCGGACTGTGCTTCAACTTTCAAAGCTTCTACAAGTTGGTCTTTGGCCTCCTGGACAGACATTCCGCTGATGGCCTGAAGTTGTTCCAACTGCAGCTGGTGGCTTTTATCCAGCTCTACCTGCTTTTTATTTAAAATATCCAGCTGGTTGTTCAGATTGTCACGAATTACACTGACTTCATTTTGCTTTCGTTGTAACTCCTCAATCTTTTGGGAGAAATTGCTCTCTCGCTGCTTTAGTTTATTCTCTGCAAGCGATATCTTTTGGTTTTTTTCGGAAACATATTTTTCATGGTCGGCCTTCATTTGAAGAAAGCTTTCTCTGGCCTGCAGTATTTTCTCTTTTTTGAGAACTTCTGATTCAGAGACGGCCTCCTTAAGAATATGCTGGCTCTTGCGAATGATGTTTTTTCGCATCACCGTGCCGGCAATCAATATGCCCAAACCTAAAGATATGGCTGCTACGACTGCAATAACAATTACACTCATAGTAGATAGTATCATCATATCATCATTGGTTTATGTAAATAAAAAAAACCCGCATTAAATTCAATGAGGTTTTATGAAACCCCAGGTATACAAGGCTAGGGGGTCTGTGTTTTTCGAACGTCCACTGCCCCCGTTAAGGAGGATATTGCCGAAACGGCAATATTGAGGCCTGTCCTAGAAACTCCAAAACTTACCCTAAGATTTAGTAATGTTGAGTTTCAAAAACGTACAATCGAATTCATGCGGGTTATATCGAAATATTTTCAAAGAACGATCAGCCTTTATCAGCCAGCATTTTATCAAGCAAATGGTCAACCTCTTTCAATTTACCTTTAATCTCCTCTTGCCCCTTCAGTGTATCATGTAAACGTAAAAACTCTACAGCAAATTGTAAGTTCACCATAGCAAGTAAATCCTGTTTGTCACGAAAAGCATAATTGCTGGCATAACTTTTCATTTTTTCTTCTACCAGTTTGGCGGCCTCGCGAAAAGTTTCCTCCTCACTTTCGCTGCCAACTGTCAATCTATAAGGGCGTTCTGCAATGATTACCGAAATCAGTTGATCTCTCATACATTATTTTGCCTGGCTTTTTATCAGCTTATAACAATTATCGATTTCCCGCAAAAGTTCATTGACTTTTTGCTTTGCCACCAAAGTATCTTTTCCCTCCAAAGTTTTCGCTGACTGTAAATGAAGGATTGCGTCGTTCATTTGTTCATTAAGCTGCTTGTGTGATTCGATTTCCGCTAACAAAACCTGGCGTTCACGCTCCAGACCGTCGATCTTTTCATTCAATTTATTATTGACAATCAACAGCCTTTTTACTTTGTGCTGAATCCCTTCAAGCAACACTGTCAGTTCATCCATTCGAAATTGATCCTTTAGGCTAAGACAAATATACAATTATTAAATTAACAAACACAATATTTTTTTATTTAAAAAAGTTATTGAAAAAAGATTGCACAATTAGTTTGTCTTTATTTTATTTTGTTTTATTTTTATAATGTTATTTGTAATAGATATTATTTATGAATGAGGATTTTGTTGTGTTTTTATGGAAACATCGCAAACTGCGCGGCAATCCATTAAGAACAGTGTGTGGCAAGGATGTGGAAATCATTAGTCCCGGCCAGGAGAATCATAACTCCGGACCCGATTTCCTGTCAGCCATGGTGCGCATAGATCATACTTTATGGGCCGGTAATGTAGAAATTCACGTGCGTTCGTCACAATGGTTTGCACATAACCATCATAAAGATAAAGCGTACGACAACATCATACTTCATGTCGTATATGAGTTCGATCGGGAGATAACAAGCAGCAGCAGAAATATTATCCAACACCTTGAGGTAAAACATTATTTTGATCACGCCCTTCTTGAAAACTACACGCAGCTTGAGAGGAGCAAAACATGGATCGCTTGTGCAAAACTCATTGGGCAAATTGATCCCTACCTGATCAAACACTGGATATGGCGCTTGCTGGTCAGCAGGATTGAAAGGAAAACAGAAGAAATGAACCATTACCTGAACTATTTTAACGCTGACCGTGAAAAAACATTCTTATTTATGCTTTGCAGGGTATTGGCAGGTAAGGCAAACGAAACGGCATTTGGTCTTCTGGTTCAGCGGCTTGACAGGCTGATCCTGGAAAAAAACCATAACCAGCTATTCATTCTTGAGGCTTTGCTTTTCGGGCAGGCAGGTTTGCTTGAAGAAAGTTTTATGGAGGATTATCCAAAATCCCTTCAGGTGGAATACCAATACCAGCGCAAAAAGCACGACTTGCCCCCTCCCCTGCGTAAGCAGATCTGGAAGTATTCCAGAATGAGACCGGGGAATTTTCCGGATCTTCGAATTGCTCAACTGGCCATGCTTATCTGTAATAATGGCGGAATTCGGTTCAGGCAGATCATTCAAAGTCATCGGGCAGAGGAGATTGGTTGTTTTTTCAGGATACAGCCTTCAGCATACTGGTCGTCGCACTATCGGCTTGACCACCCTGTTTCACCAAAATCAGGAACCATTGGAGAAGAAACAATAAATCGCCTTTTGATAAACACCATTGCACCTGCCATCGCCATTGACAGGACAGAAAAAAATGGCACCCATGCCTTTGAGGGTGCCATCAGCTTGCTGGAACAATTACCTCCGGAAAACAACAAAATCATCAGACAATGGCAGCGATTGCTTTCACAGCTTGAAAGTGCCGCTGAAACACAAGGACTTTTAGAGCTGTACAAATATTACTGCACACCTAAGAAATGTCTGAAATGCATGATTGGAAATAAAATTCTCAGCAGCAATTCCTCATTCAGGAATTAAGACCAATATGTCCCTGACGTTTCTGATCAAGAGGAAATGAAACCGAAGCCAAAACGCCTGCTTTATCTTCAATCACAAATGAACCACTCAACTGATCCTCAACAAGCATTTTCACAAGTTGCAAACCTGAGTAATCGGTTGCGGTTTTTGGCTTCCTCCGGTCAAATCCCCGGCCGTTATTCCATACCTGAAAAGAGCAAATTTTTGACTCATCCATCGAAAAAACCACCTCTGTCATCGCTGTGCTTGCTGGTTCATCAACAAAAGCATGACGTATCGAATTATTGATCAGTTCATTCGCCACAATAGCCAGGGGTATAGCCTGATCCACCCATATCAATCCGGGAGTTGCCTGGAGGCTAAAAGTCATTTTCTCCGCTTGCTTCCAGGATTCCTTGTATCCTTTTATCAAAATTTCAAGGAAACTTTTAAAGTCTACCAACCCATAGCTGTCGTGGGTAAGGACCTGCTGGTTGACCATTAAAACAGTATTAATTCTCTGAAATAATATTTTTTTTCTGATTTGGTTTTCAGGCAATACATGTTCGCTACTGTTATACTTCAACAGAGAGAGAATGATTCCAATATTCTTCTTGATGCGCGTATGAATCTCACCCATCATTACCTCCATATCGGCAATTTCAACTTTAATGGCACCTTCAACCTTCTTACGCCGGTTAATTTTTAAAGATGTTTCTTCCAATGAATACCTGAGCTCCCGGGTATGACTATCGACCTGTGATTCAAGATCGCCACTCATAGCCTGCAGGGCAACTTCTAAAACCTGCCTCTTGTTAATTTCGTTCCTCAGGGCAATTGCTTCACGTTGATCCGTTCCATAAAGAGCAACCCCATAATCATCGCCAAAACTATCTTTAAGCAGGGTTGCAGAAAGCAATACCGGAATATCAGAACCATTCCGGTTTCTGAGTAAAACCTCAACAGGGCCACTATCTCCTG
>SKSI01000072.1 GCA_007123065.1 Bacteroidales bacterium | reverse complement strand
GTTGTTGGCGGTGGTGAAATTGAATTTGAGCTTCATGCCTTCAGGGTATGGGGTGGTTCAGGATCCAGCACGCAATATAATTATGTGGCAAATAACACCTGGAAGCTGATTGTTTACTATGAACTTCCCGGACATGAAGTGACCTTCTTTGTCAAGAACCAGTTTGATGAAACACTGGAAGGCGCAAGTGTTGAAGTATTTGGCATCGTTCACGAAACAGATGAAACCGGTCATACCTTCTTCGAACTCCCTGCAGGTACTTTTATGTACAATGCGTGGGCAGATGACCACAGAGCAGTTTACAACCAACCATTTGAAGTAGAAGAGGAAGATAACTTCGTTCAGATTGAGTTGCTCAGGGTATTTGAAGCAGAATTTAACGTGGAGTGTGTTCATGGAAATCCGATTCAGGATGCAGTAATTACGATTGACGAAGAAACCCATACCGCGGGTCACTACAATCTGGATGACCTTCTTCCGGGTACATATGATTTCCATGTTTCTGCAGAAGGATATGCAGATTATGAAGGTTCATTTGAAATCGTTGATTCAGATGTGGATGTGTCAGTTACCATGATGCCTTTCTACCAGGTTACATTTATCATCTCCGATCAATATGGCTGGGATGTGGACCATGCTACCGTTATCATTGATGGCGATGCAATGGAAGAGGGTCATTATGAAACAGATCTTACCCCCGACATCTATAATTTCACGGTTGTTGCAGAATTCTACCATGATTACACCGGGGAGTTTGAAATTACTGACGATCATAAGGAGATAGAAGTGGTTCTGAATGCGGATGGTACTGACGTTGATGAAGTTGACACAGATGGTTTTGAGATTTATCCGAATCCTGCACGCAATCACATCACAATCAATTCCAATGAGGTAATTTCCAGCATTCAAATGGTTGACATACTCGGACAGGTTGTTTACAACGCAACCATTATGCAGTCAATTTTTGACATTGATGTCACCCAACTGAAAAACGGGGTTTACTTTTTGCAGATCACCACTGAAAGCGGTGTTTACACGCAAAGAATACAGGTTTCCAAATAGGAAATGTATATCTGATTCCCAAGGGTCACCAGTTTTTTGGTGGCCCTTTTTTTTGTTTTTTTAATATCTTTATCTATAATTATTTATTTTTACCCTTATTAAAACAATTCCATCACCATTAATCCTAAACATATGGAAACTCAAAACCAAAACCAAAATCCCGTGCAACAACCAGTTCAACACCAAATGCAACAACCGGTTCATAAAAATGTCAGCACAGGCGACTGGTTTGCAACCCTTTTTATCGCTGCCATTCCTTTAATTGGACTGATTCTGTTGTTTGTATGGGCCTTCGGCAATAGCACGAGTCCTTGTAAAGCCAACTGGGCCAAGGCAACTTTATTATGGTACCTTGTCTTTATTATATTGGGGCTGTTTTTTCTTGTCCTGGGAGCTGCTATTTTTGGCAATTTCGCAGGAAACTACTTTTAATCCATTAATTCAATAACACTGCTTGTTGGATGGGCTCTCTTTTGTATCTTTAACAAACGATACAAAAGTTATTAATAAGCAGTTGTTTTGAATTATCTAAAATTATTCAAGGCCAATCCAATCATCCTTTCCTTTGGGATGATGCTCGTTTTTTTCAGCAGCTTCGGGCAAACGTTTGTAGTATCGCTCTACATCCCGGAGCTGATGACTGCTTTCGGACTGACCAGCAGCGGCTTCAGCAGTTTATATGCACTTGCAACCTTATCGAGTGCATCCACACTCATCTTTGTTGGAAGAAAAATTGACCATATCCCTCTAAAGCGTTTCGTGTTCTTTGTCTTGGGCGGTCTTATATCAGCATGTCTGATCCTTGTTTTTTCATGGCATATCGCAGTCCTGTTTGTTGGACTATACACGGTTCGGCTGTTTGGACAAGGATTGATGATGCATACATCTCTAACCACCATGGCGAGATATTTCAGCTATGCACGTGGCAAAGCGTTGGGTATTGCCGCCCTTGGCTTTCCATTGGGAGAGGCTGTTCTGCCCGTGCTTGTGGCAAGCAGTATAGGCCTTTTGGGATGGAGAGAAACTCTGGCAATAAGTGCTTCTGTAATTATCCTTATTGTTTTCCCCTACTCCATTTTTGCCTTAAACAGGATCGATCGTGATAAAATTAAAGAAGGCAAGCCGACAATTAATGAAAAAGCCGCTGAAAGCAAGAAAACGGATTTAAAACTTTGGAAACAAAGTGAAGTGTTGAAAACCAGATGGTTTTATCTGCTTGCACCGACTGTGTTTCTTGTAGGTTTTCTTCAGACAGCATTGTTCTTTTTTCAGACATTTATTGCTGAAGAAAAAGGTTGGACAAATGAATGGATGGCAGGAAGCATTATGGCCTATGCCGCTGCATCCATCTTTATGTCGATCATCTCCGGGCCATTGGTTGACAGGTATTCAGCGCAGCGCATATTTCCCTTTATGTTGATTCCTCTTGCTATGGGAATCATTGTCCTTTCTCTGGACAACCACCCGGTAATTGCACCTGCTTATTGGTTATTGGTCGGATTTACCGGGGGGATGAATGCCCCGGTACTGTCGTCATTGTATGCGGAATTATTTGGTATTCGAAGTCTTGGCACTGTAAGAAGCCTGTTTACTTTTGTGATGGTTGTCAGTACAGCATTTGGTCCATTGGTTTACTCCTTTTTCATTGAACGTGGACTTTCTTTTGATCAGATTCACTACGGTGTGGTGGTAGTAATCGTTATCAATATGTTTTTCATTTTATTGAAGACAAGAAAATGAATCAGGCAGCGGATTGAAGCCGGAACAACATAACCCAAAGACATACCCAAATCCTATAACCCACCAAAAAACTATATCTTTACCGAATCAACAAATCAACAAACCCATGAAATATATTGGAGCACACGTCAGCGCCTCAGGAGGTGTAGAAAATGCACCGGTTAATGCGCACCTTATTGGAGCAAAGGCTTTTGGCTTATTTACAAAGAACCAGAAACGATGGTTTTCAAAACCTCTTGAAGAAAAGAACATTGAGGCCTTCAAGGAAAACTGCGAAAAATTTGGATACAAACCCTTCCAGATATTGCCACACGACAGTTATCTCATCAACCTTGGACATCCGGAGCAGGAAGCTTTGAAAAAGTCCAGATCCGCTTTTTTGGATGAGATGCAGCGTTGTGAGCAGCTCGGACTTGACAGGTTGAATTTTCATCCCGGAAGTCATCTAAAAAAAACAAATGAGGAAAGTTGTCTGCGAACCATAGCGGAATCCGTGAATATAACATTGGACAAAACAAAAGGGGTTACTGCTGTCATTGAAAACACAGCCGGTCAGGGCACAAATATGGGCCATACTTTCGAGCAGATCAGGTTCATTATAGACCTGATTGAGGACAAAAACCGTATCGGGGTGTGTATTGACACAGCACACGCCTATTCTGCAGGTTATGAGATCAGGTCGGAAGAAGGCTTTGCGAATGTCTTTAAGGAATTTGACAATATCGTCGGTTTTAAATACCTCAGGGGGATGCATTTAAACGATTCTAAAAAGGCACATGCTTCCCGGGTAGACCGTCATGATCTTATTGGTTATGGAACCCTTGGTCAGGATGTATTTATCCGAATCATGAATGATCCCCGTTTCGACAATATACCCATGATTCTTGAAACACCGGATGAGACCAAATGGAAAGAGGAGATTGCTTTTCTTTATAAGCATGTAAGGTAAAAGAAACTATTTACCGGCTCTTGTAATCAAAAACAAAGCATTATGCAGAAAGATGAAATAGATGCAATAAAAGGACGCATCAATAAGAAACTAGAGCAGCTTGAAGAACAGATTCATGAACTGAAAGAACTCACCAAGCCGGTTGCTCCTGATGTAGCAATTGGCAGGGTTTCGCGGATGGATGCCATCAACAATAAAAGTGTCAATGAAATGGCCTTAAGGCAGGCAAAAGAGAAAAAAGTCAAACTGCACTATGCACTTGATCTGGTGGACAAACCCAACTACGGCAAATGCTCAGGATGCGGCAGCCAGATTCCTGCCGGCAGACTTATGGCCATGCCGGAAAGCACCAAGTGTATCAATTGTCAAAATATTGGGTTTTGAGTAAAACAATTTCTATCATACTACCATTTTACATTGTTGGCAATGAATTTGAAGCAGCAATCGAAAGTATTGTAGCACAATCTTTTCCTGATTGGGAATTGTTGCTGATCAGCAACAATGGCAACAACAAAGGTTTGGCTCTTGCAACAAAATGGGCAGAAAAAGACCACAGAATAAGACTGATTGAAGAACCTGAGCAGGGTATTGCCTTTGCCCTGAACACAGGACTCAAATATTGTGAAGCACCATTTATTGCCCGCAGAGGTGTTGGCCAGGCCATCCGTGCACATTTCAATGCCCTGGGGTTTAAGGAAGGCAAAGACTTTATCATGGGAGCATAAATGAGTCCGGATTCACTTCGCATAATACCAGGTTCCTTGTTTGTTTTCTGTTTTTGGGCTTCGGAAACAGTTGCTCCGGAATGATTCTGTACAATTTATAACAAAGGATCACGTTTTTTACACCTGAACAGGCGCGATTTCCTGAGATATGGCAACAAATCAACTTATAATGACATCGCAACGATAAAAAGGCAACAATACATAAAGAATAAGGGTTATTGAGTACTATGAAACGATTTATTTTTCTAATGATTATCCTGGGAGGTTGTTCTTCTATGATACCTCTGCAAAGAAGCAGGCTGATCACAGCCTTTCACCTTATTGAAGATAAAAAATACGAGGAGGCCAAATCATTTATTGAAGAGATGGTTGAAGACGAAGAGGCTTCTCAGTGGCCCCGAACATGGCATGCCAGGGGTTTGCTCTACCAGAATGCCTATCGTGAAGGAAAAGAAAAAAACAATCGAAACTTATATGAACTGCAACCACGCCAGCTCTTTTTGGCGTATGAATCCTATGAAAAGGCGCTGTCTCTGGATGCAGGTAGCAGAATACGCAATCTGTTGGCTCCCAGATATGTGCTTTTGGCAAACGACTTCCAGTCGATGGGCCTGAAAATGTTTAAAAATGGGCAATATGAGGAATCCCTTGAAGCATATGAGATCGTTGAACAGATCAGAATAGGTGAGCTGCTCAAACTGGACACGGATACTAACCTGGTGTACAATATGGCATTGGCTGCGATTGGAAGCAGTAAGCATGAAAAAGCGATCCATTATCTGTACCGGCTTGATGAATACCGGTATGGCACTAATGTGTCACACCTGCTCTCTGACGAATACCTGCATCGTGGTGATACTTTGGAGGCCATGAAGGCACTCGAAAATGGAGTTAACAAATATGACGACAATGAAGACCTCGTGCTGCTTCTTGTAGATTTAAAATTCGCGCATGGATTAACGGATGAATCCCTTCATCTTCTTGAAAAAAAATCTGCAACTCACCCCTTCAGTTTTCAGTTTCCTTATACCATGGGACTGATCCTCCAAAAAACAGGCAACTACAAGGAAGCCATTGAAGCTTATGAAAAGTCTCTGGAGCTGGAGCCGGAAAAGCCCATTATTTATGCCAATATTGCCACCTGCTACTATAATATCGGCGTGGAAATAGAAGAGCATATCAGAACCATTAACGTTAACACTCTGATGCAGGAGGAAAGAGAACGTTCTACAGCTGCTCTGGAGTCGGCGACTGCATGGATTAACAAAGCCCTGGAACTCGACAGCAACGACCCTCAGGCATTTGCCATCATCAGAGATCTATCCGCACTCCTTGAAATAACAGTAAGGGTGGAAAGTGTTAACGGGCCGTCTGAAAAAAATGGAGAATCAAATGCTGAGTGACATAGTCACCCCCAGGAATTGCTTCAGCTGCAATCTGGGTTCCTCTTTCGGACTCCCATCAGGTAAAGTTACAGGATTGCCCTGACCGTCAAGCACCGGAAAACGAATATTCTTATCATAGATCATGTGTAGGTTGATACTTATGGTAAAAAAATAGCTTACCTGTTTCTGCAGATTGATTTCCCAGTCAACATCGATATTTTGCGGCTTATCAAGGTAATTTGAAAACAACCTCACGGCGTTTTCAATGGTGAGATCATCAAACAGGTTCATCTTGTTATTGATCACCAGCTGGCCTCCCATCTCGTGCCTGGTTCGCTTACCACGTTCAATACCGTGCGCCCGCTGGTTGATTTGTGTCGTATCAAGAACAAATGTATTTCTGTATGATAGCGCGGAAAAGTTCAACTTGGTGTTCGCGAAAGGTTCGTATTCAATACCTGTTCCGATTGTAAAGGTTCCCGGACTAAGAAAGCGGGAAATAGGGATAGAGTCGTTTGGATAATCATATCCTTTTGAGATTTGTGTCTTGCCATAAAACACGGAGCTGAAATCGATGTTTTTGTTGATACTTTTATTCAACTGCGATTTGAGCTCCAGAATATCGTTGTTGGTCCTGAAACCAAACTCTTCAGAAATGATATTCCCGTATCTGAAACGGCCACTGCTGGTCCAACTGATTTCAGAATCAACATTACGGTATTCTGCACTGGTTCTCAAGTCCAGCAAACTTGCCAATGAACTTTCTCCTCCCCTGGCCCAATTGGAAAGATAGTTCTGGTTGATGCTCATAGCACTCGACAAACGATAACGCCAGGTTCCGGGAATCTGTTCCAGAGGTTGCAATTGTGCAAGCGTCCTGTCAGGCTCCAGATTAATGATGGGGATATGATCCGCAGCCACCTTCCCCATTCGCTCAACCTGGATATCGTCTTCCAGCAAAAGCTGTATTTCGTGTTTGGATGGGTTACCAACCCAAATAGTGATTGAATCATTTTCGTGATTCCGCACCCAGTAACGCATGAAATCATCAGGATGGTCTGTTAGCCAAAAAGCACTGCGCTCTCCAAAAGGATCACTGATATATAGCGGGATAGAGTCACGAATATTGGTGTAGTGCAGCAACTCTTCCACAGCCATCTGCAATGAATCAGGCATCATAGTACCCGAGACCACAAAAAACGGGGAATTTTCGTCTGCCACATATTCAAAGTACCTTTCAGAGATAACAATCTGTGTGGAATCAGGCAGAAAATCAAGCTCCTTTCGCGATTCCGGAGGTAAGAGAGGAGGCCAGATACCTTGTTCATTTACCTGATACATCCTTACATTTCTGGATTCCAGATATAATGTGTCGATAAACACCTCGATAATGGTATCGCGGGCATGCTTGATGGAGTCAATAAACAACTGTACATCCGGAATGGTATCCAGACCAAATAAATCCAGAGTATCAATCCTGTTGGTTACAATGGTCTTTTTTGTGATGAAGGGATCTTTTTCAAGAGCCAGCGTATCCACAATAAAAACATGATCGCCAAGCCACCGCAGTGGCAATGTATCATAACGGACCAGTTCAGTCAACTCAGGTCGTAAAGAACCATAATCAAACTGCAGAAGTCGCGTTTTAACGCTATCGAAAGGCTCACTATAATGGTATAGCAGCCTGGATAAGGACAAAGACATTGTGTCTCCGGATTCTCTCCACAAGCTGTCCAGAAGCAATAAATGTTCAATATATTCAGATGCTGTTGAAGGGGAAAAGCTTTCAGAATTCACAGGAATCGTGTCATTTTCATTGAATTCCATATTCCCGGAAGCATGGGCAGATGTTTGAATACAGCCCAAACTGAACATCAATATAATTAAAACAGAACGCATAGCAAAAATTTAAACAGACATGATTTGCAACCGCAAAAATAATGACTTAAACGAAACGTAAAGGGATTGGAAAGATTGTTCAGGTATAGGCGCCGAAGGTGGATTGTTTAACGAAGCAGGGGTCGTCGGTCGACAAATAACCTACACCATTGCCGATGTTGCATCCAAGGTGATTTATGGTGTATTGCTAACGGTAGTTGCCCGCAGCCGCAGCCTTGCAGAAGGTTACGTAGAGAAATAAGCTTGAAATCTGCATCAAAAATAGGCCACTTGCCATCATTCGGTAAGTGGCTTATTCTTTTGTTACCGCGTGCGGTTCATCGCTCAGCGATCTTTATCCCAAGCATTATGCATTAAAACTGGTCAAATCCACCAATGACAGGATACAATTATTTTCATTTTCTATTACAATTCCTTCTATATACACCTGACGCATAGACTCACTGTCATTGCCTAGCGTTATTTTGCAAGCCTCTTTTTG
>SKSI01000134.1 GCA_007123065.1 Bacteroidales bacterium | reverse complement strand
TTTGATGCTGCCAAAGGAATGATCTTTGAAGGAGAAAAGATCCGGTATGTTACGAGGATTTATAAAAAAAACCTTGACCTCAACCAGCTAGGGGCGATCAGGGACAGGTATTACAAGATCATTAAATAAAAATTTCACTTTTTGATGTTGTAAAAGCATCTTTTGGGAGAAATTATGGTACCCGCTTCCTTCATTTTTTTAATGGCCTTATCTACATCTTTTTTGTCCAGACCTGCCTTTTCAGCGATTTCACCCGAACGCATTTCCTGTCCGGCTTCTTCGAATGCTTTAATGATCTTTTCCTGAATATCCATAGTGCAATTAGAATTAAAAATTTACAAAAGAATTGAATGCTACCACAAAAAAACGGCAAATTTTTGTGGTACACAAAAGTAAAAACTAAAATTTAAGTGTCAATACGGAAAATGATTATTTCTTTGTTTTGCTTTTTTTGTAATTTAGACTATTGGGAATTATTGAGAACAATTATGCATCGGATGCGCTTGTATATATTGCTGTTTCTGCTGACATCATTCGCGATTCTTTCCCTTTTTGCTCAATCGGGGGTTATCGTTGTTCCCGACTCTAAAGGGATGTATGAGAGTTTTTTTGCTTTGCGCGACAGCACCATGCGCCATGAGATCGGCAGCTTCACTTTTACCGGCTCTCTGATTGGTCTTTCAGATAAAACTGAGATACGCGAGTTTGAAGTGATGTCGCAAACAGATCACTCGATCACTTTATTTCTCGATGACATAAAGGTTCACATAACGGCTGGTTCTTTTTTTCGAACCGGTCGTCATTTCAGTTATTATGGTCCTTATGGTTATGTATACAAAATTGACGGACGTTCATTTTGGGGTTATGACGGGAGTGTGCCGGAGCGACAAATTTATTCGATCGAAATATTTTATGGTCAGGATCGGGTTCAGATTCCGTTTGCAGCATATCGCGACATTTATGAACCCAATTTTTGTTTTCGGTATCGCCTGATCGGTAAGGTTAAATGCCACACACGGGCATTCCTGTCAGAGGATGAGAAACGCATCTACGTGTATATGCTGAACAGCAGGATCCCCAGTTTGTATGAGGTGTGCTGGATTGTTACAGAAGGTTCCTATACAGGCAGAGTAGTGGATTATGCTTTTTGAAGGAGATAGTTTGTCAGCCACCTATCACAATCGACTCATCTGTATAGTCAGTCTCACCGCTCACCAGCAGGTCCCAGAATACCTTTGACTTGGCAAACCATTCACGGACACGTGTTCTGTCATTCATCTCCTGATGCACATCGGCAGCATTAAATGCAATTGCATTCATTCCCTTCTGTTTTGCTATGTATACGGCTCTCTGGTTATGGAATCGTTGTGAGATAATGGTTATATCGGTTAGGTTAAAAACCTCGCGGGCTCTCAATACAGATTCGTAGGTGCGTACCCCCGCGCGATCGGGAAAAATAACTGAATAGGGCACACCAAGCTCAATTAGCGCCTGGCGCATATACTCCGGTTCATTATAATATCTGCTTCTGTTATCGCCACTCACGATAAGGTAATCAACCTTGTCGTTGTGATACAGACTGGCAGCGGCCTCCATACGGTTTATGAAGTAAGGGTTCTCTCTGCCATCGCGAACACGCGGCGAAGTACCCAGTACCAGACCAACTCTGTTGTATGGCAGCTCATCAATTGAATGGTATAGATGTTGATCCGTTGATGTGCGTACGATCAGATTGGTAGTAAAAAGCAAAAGCAAGGGAAGAAGCACAATAATTTCAACAAGAATCAGAAGCTTCCTGAACAGGGATTTTCCCGGCTTTCTTTTTTTTCTTTTCATAGTATAAAAATAATCATTTTGTTTCGATTTTCTATTCGATTTTGTTTATTGTTAATTATAAGGGATTAAATTTTTGTTTTATAGATTTTATGTCGTATATAATAAACAATGGTTTAATTAAAAATAAGGCGATTTTGAGAAAATATTTGGATAAAAAACGTCTTCTTTAAAGAAATAATTATAGTTTTGTTGACCGTCAGATTGATCTTTCTGAGACCATCATAAAACGAATCGTTCAACAATAAATTATAATATCCATGGCAAGAAAAGGAGATGTAGTTATAGATATTGAAAAGTGCAAGGGTTGTGAGGTTTGCCTTTCAGCCTGTCCGAATGACGTACTTGCACTCAGCAATGAAGTGAATAGCAAAGGTTACCATTACGCGGTAAAGGTAAACAGTGAATGCATTGGCTGTGCCAACTGTGCTATTGTTTGTCCTGATGCAGTAATTACTGTTTACAGAGAAAAGAAGTAGTTTTTTGATTCATAAATCTTATGGTGTGGTATGTCTGCCGGTTTTTTGCCGGAATTGTGAATCCTCATCTGATAGAAAAAAAATAGAGGCGAATGAAAGAATTAAGATTAATGAAAGGCAATGAGGCATTGGCTGAGGCGGCGATTCGCGCCGGTGCTGATGCCTATTTTGGCTATCCGATCACACCTCAATCGGAGGTGATCGAATACCTGATGCGCGAAAACCCCGTTGACCGCACAGGAATGCAGGTGCTACAGGCTGAGAGTGAGGTTGCCGCCATCAATATGGTATATGGTGCTGCCGGTTGCGGCAAGCGCGCGATGACTTCTTCTTCCAGTCCGGGGATTTCTTTAAAGATGGAAGGAATTTCCTACATTGCCGGGGCTGAGCTTCCCTGCCTGATTGTTAACGTGGTTCGGGCCGGACCCGGACTTGGTACCATCCAGCCATCACAGTCCGATTATTTCCAGGCTGTTAAAGGTGGTGGCCACGGCGACTATAAGATGATCGTGCTTGCACCGGCCACCGTGCAGGAGAGCGTGGATTATGTCAAGCTTGGATTCGACCTCGCTTTCAAGTATCGCAATCCTGTTATGATCCTCTCAGACGGTATCATCGGACAGATGATGGAGAAGGTGGAGCTTTTTGAGCAGATGCCACGAACTACCGAAGAGCCTGAATGGGCCACTGTTGGCAAAAAGCCAGGCAGGGACAGCGTTATCGTAACATCCCTGCAGCTGCAGTCGGAAGAACAGGAGAAGGTAAACCTGCGTCTTCAGGCAAAATACCGTGTAATTGAAAAAAATGAAGTGCGTTACGAAACCTATATGTGTGACGATGCTGAATACCTTTTCGTGGCATTTGGTTCTTGTGCACGCATTACCAGGAAAGCAATGGAGTTGGCAAGGGAGAAAGGATATAAAGTTGGACTGGTCAGGCCACAAACGCTCTATCCATTTCCTGAGAAGGTTATCAATGAGTTTGGTAGCCGGATGAAAGGCATTTTGACCGTAGAGATGAATGCAGGTCAGATGGTGGAGGATGTAAGACTTGCCGTGAATGGCCAGTGTCCTGTAAAACATTTTGGCCGTTTCGGTGGAATGATCCCCAGTCCGGATGAGATCTTGAATGCGTTGGAACAAAAAATTATTGGAGGATAATTATGTCAGAAAACAATATCATTACCCCCGAAAATCTGGTTTACGAAAAAACCAAAGTGATGACCGACAGGGTGTTGCATTATTGCCCCGGTTGTGGCCATGGTACCGCACACAGACTGCTTGCAGACGTCATTGACGAACTGGGTATCCAGGAAGATACCATAGGAGTTGCTCCGGTTGGCTGCTCTGTTTTGGCCTATTATTATTTTGACGTCGATATGCAGGAAGCGGCACATGGCCGTGCTCCGGCAGTGGCAACAGGAATCAAACGTGTACTTCCTGAAAAGTATGTGTTTACTTATCAGGGTGATGGTGATCTTGCAGCCATTGGTACAGCAGAAACCATTCATGCCTGCAACCGCGGAGAGAACATCCTGATCGTGTTTATTAACAATGGTATATATGGTATGACAGGAGGGCAGATGGCACCCACAACATTACCGGGAATGAAAAGCTCGACTTCGCCACGGGGAAGAGATGTGGCGACGATGGGTAACCCGTTAAAGATCACAGAGCTTATAGCTGAACTGCCCGGAACGTATTATGTTACCCGACAGTCGGTGCATACCCCCGGCAATGCGAGAAAAACACGCCGCGCACTTAAAAAAGCCCTGGAGTATCAGAAATTGAATAAAGGAACATGCTTTGTTGAAATCGTTGCCAACTGCCCGTCCGGATGGAAAATGACACCCGTTCAGTCAAATAAATGGATGGAAGAGCATATGTTCCCGTTTTACCCTTTGGGTGATATCAAAGTACCAGAAAAATAAAAAACAAGATAAGACATGACAGAAGAAATAATCATTGCAGGTTTTGGCGGACAAGGTGTGCTGTCAATGGGCCAGATCCTTTGCTACAGTGGCGTGATGCAAGGACAGGAAGTGAGCTGGATGCCCTCCTACGGACCCGAAATGAGAGGTGGCACGGCAAACTGTACTGCCATCATCAGCGATAAAGAGATCAGCTCTCCGGTATTGACACAATACGATACCGCTATCGTATTGAATCAGCCATCGATGGACAAGTTTGAAGATGCGGTCAAACCCGGTGGTTTGCTGATCTACGAAGAAAACGGAATGACCCGCAAGCCGAAAAGAACAGATATCAACATCTGCTCTATCGCTGCTTATGATGAGAGCGTCAGAATGAACAACACCAAAGTGTTCAATATGATCGTGATCGGTGGTTTTCTGAAGGTCAAACCCATTATCGAACTCGAGAATGTGATCAAAGGTTTACAGAAAGTGCTGCCGGAACGGTATCACCACCTGATCCCGCTTAATGAGGAAGCCATTCACAAAGGGATGGACATCATCAAAAAAGAACACAGCCTTAATTGATGCATATCCCGATACAGGTGATTCCCCTTCAGCCTGATGGATGTCACTTGATGATAACGGGCAATATAAATGGTTTAAAGGCCAATATCCTGCTGGATACAGGAGCCTCCAAAACCATAATGGATGTGAACCGTGTATCTCATTATCTTGGAAATCCCGAAATCAAGGCTTTTGATAAGCCGGTCATGGGTATGGGAAATGGTAAGATTGAATCCTGGGCTACCAAATTTTCTGAATTTTCCCTCGGAGCCCTTAGCCTGTCAGATTGGCCCGTCGTGTTGGTTGATCTCAAGCCAATAAATGACTCTTATGCCGTTTATGATCTGCCGAGGATTGATATGGTATTGGGCGGAGATCTGCTGATGCATCTGAAAGCCGTTATAGACTATCAAAATAAAGTATTCATTATCAACATGAAAGAATGATTTGAAAATTCCTTTATGATTTTTTCACCTTTGAGAAAAAATCAATTAACTTTGCGGTCGTTTTTTCATATATAAAAAAAATGCAACAACATGCAGAATAAAGGTTTAATAAGATTTTTTGCCATTGCATTTGCATTGGTATGCTTATACCAGCTATCATTCACCTATTTCGCGCGCAAGGTGGAACGTGATGCGAGGAACTATGCTCACAGTGAACGTTTTGTGGAGGAAGCCCGCAGATTGGCTGATGGTGATGAGGTATTACAGATGGTCATCATGGATTCGATTGCCGGGGTGGAAGAACAGTTCTATCTCGATTCAATGATGAATGTCCCGGTTTATAACCTTGGCGTCCGGCAGTACACCTTCCGTGAGACCAAAGAACGGGAGTTAAATCTCGGTCTTGACCTTCGTGGCGGGATGAATGTAACCCTTGAAATATCTGTTCCTGCCATTGTTAGGGCTTTGTCGGGAAATAATACGGATCAGACATTTCTTGAAGCCATGGATTTGGCAGCCGAATGGCAGCGTACAAGTCGTGAGGATTTCATTACCCTTTTCGGACGCGCCATTGAAGAGGTTGACCCGGGTGCGAGCCTGGCGTTCTTTTTTAATACACCGGAAATGGGAGACAGGGTCACAATCACCTCCAGCAATGAGCAGGTGCTCCGCGAACTGCGCCGTCAGGTAGACCAGGCAGTTGACAGATCCTTTCAGATCCTCCGTACACGTATCGACCGCTTTGGGGTTGCACAACCCAATATTCAGAGACTGGCCACAACAGGCCGTATTCTGATTGAACTTCCCGGCATCAAAGAGCCGGAAAGGGTGCGCCGCCTGCTGCAAGGTACTGCTAAGCTTGAATTCTGGGAAACTTATGAGTTTGCCGAAGTGTATGAATACTTCTGGGATGCCAATGAAAGACTTAGAGACTTAGGTGTCTCGGTTGATGAAGGTAGAGATATCGATGGCATCGATGCTGAAGAAGAAGCTGAAGATTTTATAATCGATGGTCAGGAAATCGAATCCGGAGATATGGATAGTCTTGACAGTCTGAGTATCGCGGAAATGCTCGGAGATGATTTTGATGATCTTGAGGAGTTTCAGGATTTTGCCCGTGAAAACCCGTTGTTTGCATATCTGACACCCGCAGTCTTTCAGGATCAGGCCGGCAATATGCGCCCAGGTCAGGGTCCCATCGTTGGTTATGCTGCCGTTCAGGATACCGCCCGTGTGAACAATATGCTTAAGCACCCTCAGGTGCGCAATATTTTTCCCCGTACACTGCGTCTCTACTGGAACGTTAAGTCTGCCCGGGAAACCGATAATATGCACGAACTGATTGCCATCCGCGAAACCACACGTGATGGAAATGCACCTCTCACCGGTGAAGTTATTACGGATGCCCGTCAGGATTTTAATCCAATGGGCCAGGTAGAAATCAATATGTCGATGAATGCTGAAGGAGCCAGGGTTTGGCGCCGCCTTACAGCTGACAATATCGGCAAATCAATCGCCATCGTGTTGGATGACTACGTTTATTCATTCCCAACCGTTCAATCTGAAATTGCAGGTGGCAGGTCTCAGATCTCCGGTCAGTTTAGCGTGCAGGAAGCACAAGACCTTGCAAACATTCTTCGGGCCGGGTCATTGCCCGCACCGGCAAGAATTGTCGAAGAAGCAGTAGTTGGACCTTCACTCGGACGTGAAGCTATCAATTCGGGCTTTACATCATTCGCAATCGCCTTTGTGATCGTACTGATCTATATGGCATTTTATTACAGCCGTGCCGGTCTGGTTGCCGACATGGCCCTGGTGGCAAATATCTTCTTTATTATGGGTGTACTCGCTTCGCTTGGAGCAGTTCTTACACTTCCGGGTATTGCAGGTATCGTCCTTACACTGGGTATGGCCGTTGATGCCAACGTGATTATCTATGAACGTATTCTTGAAGAGCTGCGCGCCGGGAAAGGACAACGCCTGGCAATTGCCGATGGTTACAAAAATGCTTACTCTGCAATTATTGATGGAAATATCACAACCCTGCTGACGGGTATTGTCCTTTATGTTTTTGGTTCAGGACCGGTACAAGGCTTTGCCACAACACTCATTATTGGTATCATTTGCTCGCTGTTTACAGCAATCTTCCTTTCTCGCCTGGTGTTTTCCTGGTGGCTGGATAAAAATGTCAACATTCGTTTTGATACCAAAATCACAAAAGATATACTTACTAAAGTAAACTTTGACTTTATCGGTTCAAGAAAGCGCTTTTACACCATCTCAGCCATTGTAATTCTGATTGGTCTGGGCTCATTCGCTATCCGCGGGGTGAACTATGGTATCGACTTCTCCGGCGGACGCTCCTACGTGGTTCGTTTTGACAACGATATCAATACGGTGGATATGCGTTCTGCGTTGATAGATGAACTTGGAGAACCGGCTGAAGTGATTACTTTCGGACCTTCAAACCAGGTGCGTATCACCACCAGCTTTATGATTGAAGATGATTCTGATGAAGCAGATGCAAGAGCTGAACAGGTTATTTTTGATGGTGTTAAAGATTTCTTTGATGAAGATATCACTTTTGCAGAGTTCATTTCAGATGATGATACCAAAGTGATCGGAAGGCTCAGTTCACAAAAAGTTGGTCCGGCCGTTGCCCGCGACATAAAGGTGGGTGCCGTTATCAGTGTGGCCATTGCCTTGTTGATCATCTTCAGTTATATTGCCACACGTTTCAAAAAATGGCAGTTCGGTGTCGGTAGCTTAACAACACTTTTTCACGATTCCATTATTCTGGTATCATTGTACTCCATCACCTACAACATCGTACCATGGACCATGGAGATCGACCAGGCATTCATCGCAGCTATACTGACGATAATCGGTTATTCGGTGAATGATACCGTAGTGATCTTCGACAGGATCAGGGAAAACATGAACCTGTTCCCGAAGCGTGATCTGAAAACCAATATCAACACGGCATTGAATGCCACGCTTTCCCGTACATTCAATACATCAGGAACCACAATTGCCGTGTTGCTCATCATCTTCCTGTTTGGAGGTGAGGTGATCCGCGGTTTTGCTTTTGCATTGATGATTGGTGT
>SKSI01000075.1 GCA_007123065.1 Bacteroidales bacterium | reverse complement strand
CCTCAACCTTTAGTTGCCTTGATTTTGAACGCAGATCCATCATAGGCGGAAGTCTTATACCAAACACTTGACGCTAAACGCTAAACTTCTAAACTTTTAAACATCTAAACATCTAAACATCTAAACTTCTAAACCTTAAACCCTCAACTCTAAACTTCTCTAAACTTCTAAACTGCTAAACTTCTAAACCTCTAAACCTTAAACCAATTTTATGTGACAGTCCAGCGCCATAGCGCAGGAAATTCAATTAACACATGGCAGAACCGGCGCTCCACCCATCGAAAGCATTAGAGATGACCACGGAGAATGGTTCAATTCACTGGATACAGGCCTGGGTTTTAACAGCCCTGGTTTAGGTGGTGGTTGGCATGGCAACTTTAACCGTGTGATCAACGTTGCCGGCAACACGATCGCAAATGACACCCGGGGTGTAATTCATTTTTCTTTTGATGACGATATAGCATATACAGATTCTACTGTTTATTTAAAAAGTGTTCCGGAATATTATGATAAAGAATATTTTGCCGGAGGCTCAGGAACAGAAACCGACCCCTGGCAAATAGAAACAGCAGTGCACCTTGATAACATGAGGTATTTTTTAGGATCAGAAAATTCCAACAAATTTTTTAAGTAAGCGCAATGTCCCAAAGCATTGTCAACAGCAGCGGAAATGTTATCCAAAACCACCTCCATAACCCACGTTGCAGCCATCCACCTGTAACATGCTGGTTGACTGATTTTTTATTTTTAACAGAAAAAATGGCGGGAAAATAAAAAATTGATCAGGATATATCATCCTTCATGACAAGATCAATTAAATCAACAATCCTGTTCGAATAGCCAAACTCATTATCATACCAGACCAGGATCTGAATCATATTGCCGCCAAGCACTTTGGTAGACAGCGCGTCAAAAATTGCTGAGTGGGGATCGCCAATAATGTCTGTTGACACGACCGGGTCATCACAATAATCAAGAATACCTTTCATTTCATTTCCGGCAGCCTCGTGCATCAATTTATTCAGTGCCTCAGCGCTGACTTGCTTTTTCAGCAGTGCCGTCAGTTCCACAAAAGATCCGTCGCTGACCGGCACCCGGGTGGCAAAACCGTCAAACCGGTCTTTCAGATGGGGCATAATCGCTTTTATGGCTTTAATGGCACTGGTGGTGGTTGGGATGATATTATCGTTGGCACAGCGAGCCCGACGCAAATCACTGTGCGGACCATCCAGGACATTCTGGCTGTTGGTGTATGGATGAACCGTATTCATCATCGCACGGTCAATTCCGTACTCAGCATCTATCAGTTTTATTACCGGGGCAATACAATTGGTTGTACAGGAAGCATTGGAGATGATCTTGTGTTCCGGCCTGATAGTGTCTTCATTTACACCGATTACCACCATATTGTCGAGTGCTTCTTCCGGCGGACAAGACAAAATGACCTTTTTTACCCCTTCCTGAAGATGTCCCATCAGCTTGTTATAAGTCAGGAAGCGGCCGCTGGCATCGATCACAACATCCACATCATGTTCATGCCAGGGGATCTGATGCGGTTGTGAATGGGAATATTTCTTTACATGATGTCCGTTTACGCGAAAAACGGTCTGATCATCACAGGCGCTGACAGCGCGGCCAAAGGCGCGATGGACAGAATCATAACGCAGCAGGTGCATCAGTGTAGTGAGAGGCATCGGGTCGTTAACGACAACAACCTCCATATCATCCCGGTGATGAATTAATCTAAATACAAGCTTCCCAATCCTGCCAATTCCATTGATGCCAACCCTGACCATTTCATTTTGATTATTCGCTGCAAAGCGCGTTTGTTTGTAAATCATTTAAATATCCAAATCCAGTCTGATCTGCCGCTCTTTTTCTTCTGTTCTGACCTTATCTTCTTTCTTTTCAGCAGGTTCTTCATCAGTTGGTTGATCTTTATCTGATTCTTTTATTATTTCCTGATGCAAAGATTCATCTTCAGATTTTTCGACGTGATCAAGCTCCGGCTTCTCATCGGTTTCATCTGTTTGGGGTTCTATCCATTCCAGATCCTGTATCTTGGTTGATGACACCCTTTTCCCACGGGCTTTATAGCTTTTCACAGTAATGAATTCCACAACTTCAATCTCCTCTTCATCCTTCTGCCTGCGATCTGAAGGCGCATATTTCACGAGCAACCGGGGTTGTTTGTCCGTTGTCAGCAATAACAACTGGTTTTCCGGATCATCACCAATAAAACCAATCATCTTGCCATTCGTATCCGGTTCAAAGCGCTTGATGTAATGGTATCCCTGGGTCGCGTCAAAATAGACTGCAGTGATGATGCACCCCTCCTGCATCTTTTTAATAACAAGCGGATTCTCATCAAAATGGCTGGAAAGGTCATAACCCATCACACGCATTTGACCGGATGCATAGATTGCCAGTATCTTGTCGTCACCCTTGAACGCACCCAGATGCTTTCCGCGGCCATCTGAATTCAGGCGCAACACCGTATCATCAAAACAAATATCCATGGCTCCCAGCGTGGACACCCCTTCATCCTTCAGGACAATTCGTCGCACCGCGTGCTTGGTAAGGATATTTCCTCCTGCGCCCCTTCCCTTGATGGCCAGCTCACTGAAATCAAAGTCGAACACCGTCTTTTTTAAACGTGGTTTGTGGCGCAGATAAATGGTCACCACCTCAGCTTCCCCATTTGGATTGGCTGTAAAATAAAGAATTTTGCTTCCTTTTGTACCCCTGGTCAGGTCATATTCCTTGTCGCGGGTCACCCCTTTTACAGGAAAGCGTTTCACATAGGTCGCCCCTCTTGGTCCGTCGCGATAGATCACATTGTAAATGGTACGTTCATCATTGCGTTCGAACACACCAATATGGATCACATTTTTCCCTACAAAAGACTTCTCGGTAACTTTTGTAACCACGAACGTGCCGTCATCGCGGAAGACGATGATGTCGTCCAGATCAGAGCAGGCGCATACGTATTCATCTTTCTTCAGGGATGTTCCTGCAAAACCCTCTTCGCGGTTCACATACAGCTTTTCATTAGCCACAGCTACTCGGGAAGCTTCAATGCTGTCGAAGAACCGGATCTCTGTCTTACGTTCGCGTCCGGTTCCATATTTCTTTTTGATGTTATTGAAATAATCAATGGCATACTGAATGAGATGCTCCAGGTGATATCTGGCTTTTTCCAGGCGCTCATTGAGTCTTGCTATCTCTTTTTCTGCTTTGTTGGAATCGTATTTTGAAATCCTTTTAATTTTTATTTCGGTCAGATGAACGATATCTTCCGCGTTGATCTCACGGTAAAAATCTTTTTTAAAAGGTTCCAGGCCCTTATCTATGGCATCGATAACAGCCTTCCAGCTTTCACACTGTTCAATATCGCGATAAATCCTGTTTTCGATAAAAATCTTTTCCAGACTGGCATAGAGGAGCTGCTCCATCATTTCATCCCGCTCTATCTCGAGTTCCTTCTTAAGCAGTTCCACCGTATTGTCGGCAGATATTTTCAACACTTCATTTACAGCGAGGAAGCGGGGTTTATCGATATCGATAACGCAACAGTTGGGGGAAATACCCACTTCACAATCGGTAAACAGATAGAGGGCATCAATTGCCTGATCGGGAGATATGCCGGGGGCCAGGTGAATAAGGATTTCTACCTTTTCTGCTGTATTGTCTTCAATTTTACGAATTTTGATCTTTCCCTTGTCGTTCGCGGTGACAATGCTCTCCATCACGCTGTTGGTGGTGGTCCCAAAGGGTATTTCATTGATTACCAGGGTCTTTTTATCCAGAATATTGATACGTGCACGTATGCGAACTTTTCCACCACGCAATCCGCTGTTATACCTTGAGAAATCAGCATATCCGCCGGATGGAAAATCGGGCAGGATATCAGGTTCTTCCCCTTTCAGGTAGTTTATGGATGCCTCGATCAGTTCATTGAAGTTGTGTGGCAATATTTTTGAGGCGAGTCCCACAGCGATCCCTTCTACACCCTGGGCAAGCAACAATGGGAACTTCACCGGTAAGGATACCGGCTCCTTATTGCGGCCGTCGTAGCTGGTTTTCCATTTTGTTGTTTTGGGATTGTAAACGACATCAAGGGCGAATTTTGACGGCCGTGCTTCAATATAGCGGGGTGCAGCAGCGCTGTCTCCTGTCAGAATATTCCCCCAGTTCCCCTGGGTATCAATCAATATGTCCTTTTGTCCCAACTGAACCAATGCATCGCCGATGGAAGCATCACCGTGGGGATGGTACTTCATGGTGTGTCCGATGATGTTGGCCACCTTGTTATACCGGCCATCATCAAGCTCCTTCATGGCATGAAGGATGCGGCGCTGTACAGGTTTTAAACCGTCACGCACTTCAGGAACGGCACGCTCCAGGATCACATAAGAAGCATAGTCGAGAAACCATTCCTGATACATCCCCGACAAGCGGGTTGTCCTCAATTGGTCTTCCTGACTTTGTTCTCCGGCAAGTTCTTCCTGCTTATCCGGAGGATCTGTCTGTTCGTTGCCAATATGATGTTCATCCACCATAAAAAAAACAAAAATAAAAATTACACAGCATTATAAAAACGCTGCAAATTTAATAATAAATCCCTTTAGAATGCTTTATTTCCAAAAGCGGAGCAAGATCACTTCCATCAATAAAAAAGCAAGTGCGAAAATCAAAAATAATCGCCACAGCTGTCGTCCCAAAACCAGCTCATACAAAACCTGATCCAAAGGTTTATCACCTGCATCTACAACAGAAACATTTTCGAGCTGAAGATCGGTGATGGCTCGTTCCAGCTCTTGTGGCGTGTAAGCATCAAGCAGTGACTCGCGCCTGTCGTAATTAAAAGAGAGCCCTGCCACCATTTCTTCCCCTCTGTATAAGGTGTAATTTTGAGCCTGTTCAATCTGGTCATGGAAAAGCAGCTGTGTTTGATTGCCAACCCTGCGCTGCTCGGGTATTACTTCAAAGCCATCCCTGCGAACTGTATGAACATCGGCTGAGCGACTTCCTGTACCACTTATCATCACCGACATATCCGGACCAATCACATAATATAATGGTTGCAGGTCTCCACTATGCAATGCGATATTTGCCATTACCGGTACAAATACCGAATGCCGCTGAAAGTTGCTGAATGTATCATCGAGCGGTACTGCAGAAAGGTATACCCTGCCTGCCCCGCTGCGGTAGGAGGCAAAGAAAGGCAGGCCATTTTGCAATTGCAGAAGATCCATTCCTGTACTTATTTGAGAGCGCGCAATTGTATAATACCTGGATACTCCCGGAAGATCAATATTATCGGGAATCTGTTCAAACACCCCGTCAAAAAGGGGATGCAGTTCATTGATAGAGCTTACGCGAATTTCGTTCGTATCAAGCCTTGAGTAAACATCCACCCCCATACTGCGCAGAAAGCCTTCATAGGATAATACATCCATTTGTAACCCGGGAAAAACAGCCAGATCTCCCCCTTCTTCGGTATACCTTTGCAGTTCCATCGCAAGTCCGGATGATATCCGGTCGAGGCCATTCAGAATAATGAGCGGATAATCCGGAAAAACGGAATAATCGATCGAAAATACAGGCATATTTTGATAGCGGAAGAGTTCATTCCTGTCGTATAGCGCGCGGAAGTAAGGGTTGCTTCCGGATCCTTCGATAGCCAGCACCGGGATTTCTGCAGAAACGGTATAAGAGAAATAGAGCCTGTCATCGAAAGTGACCGGATAATCAACAATTTCAACATATCCTTGCTGCATTGACTGAGATCCTGCAGACCAGGACAGCTGAACTTCGGTTTCACCCTCTGCAGCCACATTGAATGCGACCACCGATCTTTGTTGACCGTCGATAAACAGTCGCAGAGGCTGATTCTCAAGATTTCTTTTGCTATCATTACGAACGCGGACATGCAGTGTGATGGGTTCTCCTGCCAGGCGCACCGGGGTTTCAAACCAGCAGGAATCGATAAACAGGTTGTCTTCTTCCTGCGCCGGCAATGGGATCAGTAACGATGGAATCAAAATGTCTGCATCTATTTCACTCAGTTCTGATGTGCTCTTTTGAAAGTCACTGATATAATACGTTTTGTGATTTTTGAATGGTGCAGAAGCGAACAGCTCATCTTTACGTACCATCACCTCATCAAGGCTACGCACCCTGGCTGAGGGCTCGATTTCCCGCACCATATCATTGAACTCCTCCCTGCTCACAAAACGTTGATGCCGCCCTTCAAAGTCATTGGTCAGCAACAGGAAACGATCTGCCGGTCCGTACATGGAAGCAATTTCCAGGGCTCTTTCCTTTGCTTCATCCAGCAGGGTCCCTCTTGCCGACAAGGCATCCATGCTAAAGGAATTATCGATATAAACACCTGTGGCATTGCCAGCAGGATCGATATCATCACCATCAACAGGAATATAGGGCCGTGCAAATGCCATCACCAGGAAAGCGATGGCCAGTATGCGGGAAATAAGTATGAGCAGATGCTTAAGGCGGGATTCTTTATCAGATGCTTCACTAAGTTGCCTGAGAAAGGCCACATTGGGAAAAAGAACCGTCCGGAAACGCCTGAAACGAAAAAGGTGTATGATCACAGGAATACTGATCGCAAACAATGCAAAAAGAAAACCCGGAAAAACAAAATTCATAATTTGAATAAGGTTTTGAACGAATACTGGAACTATGCAAAGTTACATTTATTTCGTCCGGCGCGGGGTGCATAATTTCATCATTTGAAAAAAAAACCGTATTTTTCCAAACTTTTTTTGAATCAACATCATAATACAAACCATTAACTTCATATTATTATGCGAAAAAATATTATCAAGCTTCTTTCAACAACATTCTTAATGTTTTTCGTTCTGAATCTGTTTGCTATTGAGGATGCACGCCTGATGCGTTTTCCGGATATCAACGGAGATCAGATCGTTTTCGTGTATGCAGGAAATATCTGGACTGTAGATGCCTCCGGTGGTGAGGCGCGTCAGCTTACTGCACACAAAGGCATTGAGCTATTCCCAAAGCTTTCCCCTGATGGCAAATGGATTGCCTTCTCCGCTGAATACAGTGGCAGCCGGCAGGTTTATATGATACCCGCAGAAGGGGGCACACCCAAACAGCTTACCTGGTATAATGACGTTGGCAACATGCCTCCACGGGGGGGATTTGACAATGTGGTACTGGGATGGACACCCGACAGCAGGAAAGTTTTCTTCCGCGGAAACAGAACGCCATATGGCGATCGAATGGGTAAATATTTTCTGGTTGATATTGAGGGCGGCCTGGAAACACCGCTCCCAATCCCCCACGGAGGATTTGCATCCCTATCACCCGACGGGGACAAGGTGGCGTTTGCCTACGTAGACAGAGAATTCCGGACATGGAAGCGTTACAAGGGCGGACGCGCCTCAAATCTATGGATTTATGATCTCGTTGAGAACACTTCGGAAGAGATAACGAATTTCAAAGGTACCGACCATATCCCGCACTGGTATGGCGACAACATCTACTTTGCATCAGACCGGGACAAATGGCTGAACATCCACACCTACGACACCAATACGGGAATTATCAGACAGTTAACCTTTCACGACGACTTTGATGCAATGTGGCCGAGTGGAACAGGAAACCAGCTGGTTTATGAAAGCGGCGGCTACCTTTACAGGCTCGACCTGGATACAGAAGAGGCAGAACGCGTGATAGTCAATATCAAATACGACTTCGCCAACACACTGCCTTATCAAAAAAACGCAAAAGACGACATTCACAGTGCAGCCATTTCACCTTCAGGAAACAGGGTGCTTTTTGATGCTCGCGGAGACATCTTTTCTGTTCCTGCCGGAGAAGGCACCATCTTTAACCTGACACAAAGCCAGGGGGTCAGGGCGGTTTATCCTCAATGGTCACCGGATGGAAAACAGATTGCATACTATGATGACAGCACCGGCGAATATGAAATATATCTTATGGAGAACAAAGAGTTTGCATCCCCGGTACAGATCACTCATAACAGCCAGGGTTGGAAATACCCGCCAAAATGGTCGCCCGACAGCAGGTACCTGGTGTTTTTTGACAGAACCATGAACCTGCAGCTTCTGGATACTGAAACCAACACCATAACTGTTGTTGACAGGGCTACGGCTGAGGAGATCAGGCAATATGACTTCTCTCCCGATTCAAAATGGATCACTTATGCCAAAAGCAGCAGAAACGGCCTGGGTGCAGTATGGGTTTACAATATGGAAGAGGGCCGGCCTTTTCAGGTTACCAATGATAAGTACAGCGATAGCAACCCGGTGTTCAGCAAGTGTGGTGAATACATCTTTTTTTCTTCCAACCGTGATTTCAATCTGACTTTTTCTTCATTTGAATTCAATTATCTCTACAACAATGCAACGCGTATATTTGGCATACACCTGACACAAGCCAGTCCGCGT
>SKSI01000157.1 GCA_007123065.1 Bacteroidales bacterium | reverse complement strand
TCATCTTCTGTTTGTACATTCCCCAAAGACAGGGGCATACTCGTCAGTAAAATGATAATAAAGGAATAAAGCTTTTGCATTTTTAATATTATTTTGTTTTTGGATGTCTGCTTAGCGGTTGAGCAAACTGAATCACATCGTCACCGGTAATCTCCTTGTCGCACAAAATTGCCAGCCGTTCCACCACGTTCCGGAGTTCACGGATGTTTCCGGTCCATTCAATCTTTTTCAGCTCATCGAAGGCCTGATCGGTAAAATATTTTGGAGGCATATTTTGTTCTGTCAGGATTTCGTCCAGAAAGTGGCTTGCCAGTAATGGAATGTCGTCAGTACGTTCATTCAGGGTTGGAACGTGGATCAGAATGACACTCAGCCGGTGGTACAAGTCCTCCCGGAAGCGACCTTCACGGATCTCGTTCTGGATGTCTTTATTGGTAGCAGCTACAACCCGGACGTCGACGCTGATTTCTTTTTCGCCTCCAACCCTTGTGATCTTATTTTCCTGAAGTGTGCGCAATACTTTTGCCTGAGCCGCCAGGCTCATGTCGCCGATCTCATCCAAAAAAATAGTACCTCCGGTGGCGAGTTCAAAATTGCCTTTTTTCTGCTTTACTGCAGAGGTGAAGGAGCCTTTTTCGTGGCCGAAGAGTTCACTTTCAATTAGTTCAGAGGGGATTGCGGCGCAATTTACTTCAATAAACGGGCCTTTGGAGCGTTTGCTTAGCTCGTGCAGCCACCGGGCTACAAGCTCTTTACCTGTTCCATTCTCGCCGGTAATGAACACGCGTGCGTCCGTATCTGCTACGCGCTCGATCATTTTTCTGATCCGCTGAATTGGCTCCGAATCACCGATCATATCATAGGTCTTGCTAACCTTGCGTTTGAGCACCTTTGTTTCGGTGGTGAGCATGGTTTTATCCGTGGCATTGCGGATGGTGATCAGCAAGCGATTCAGGTCAAGCGGTTTGGATATGAAGTCATACGCTCCTTTCTTGATTGCTTCTACTGCGGTATCGATGGTGCCGTGACCTGATATCATCACAATGGCAACATCATCATCCTGTTGCCTTATCTTTTCAAGCAGTTCGATCCCATCCATTTTGGGCATTTTTACATCGCACAGGATTACATCATAAGGCCCTTTGCTCATTTGTTCCAGTGCTTCCTGACCATCTTCAGCGAGTACCACTTCGTATTTCTCATACTCCAGGATGTCCTGCAAGGTGTTGCGGATGCTGCTTTCGTCGTCAATAACCAGAATTCTCGCCATAATTGATGATTTTTAAAAAGCAATGATTTGTTTTATGCGTGCCGGATCCACTTCCATAGTTCAGCGTAACTGACTTTCTTTCCATACATAAGGATCCCGGTCCGGTAGATTCTTCCACTTAGCCAGATGGTAAATATGAATCCCAGGATTAACAGTGCAGCGGACAGCAAAACTTCGGAATACGGTACGCCAAAAGGAATTCTTGCCATCATGATAACCGGGGATGTGATGGGTATCATCGACATCCAGAATGCAACAGGACCTGTTGGGTTCTGGATCACCATATTGACCATGATAAGAGACAGTATAAGAGGAATGGTAACCGGTAGCATGAATTGCTGGGTATCGGCCTCATTATCTACAGCTGATCCAATGGCGGCGAAGATGGCCGCGTAGAGAAGGTATCCTCCCAAAAAAAAGAAGATGAAAGACAGGATCATAACTGGGTAATTGACGGCTCCGAGCCCTTCAAGCAGCTGCCCTGCCAGCGAGTCATGCTGCTGGATGATCTCCTGTTGTTGCCTCATTTCCTCCGCATTCAGTATCTGTGTACTTGAAATATAAACCTGTTCATCAGGTGTAAACCGAAACAAATCGGGTGCTGCCAATGTAAAGATAGCAACGATAGAAAAGGTTAGCACCACCCAGATTAGAAACTGAGTCAGTCCAACCAATCCGACGCCAATCACTTTTCCCATCATTAGCTGAAAAGGCTTTACCGATGAGACGATGATCTCAACGATCCGGCTTGTTTTTTCTTCCAGAACGCCGCGCAATACTTGCGACCCAAACAGGAAAATGAAGATGTAGATCAGGAACCCTCCAACAAATCCAAGGCCCATACTGATTTCCGGGTAGTCTGTGATGAGTTCCCCATCATCCTTGATGCGAAAAGCTTGTATATTAATCGGTGTTTCAGTGGCCCGCAGAATTTCCGGATCAATCCCTGCTGCTTTCAGCTTCAGACTTTCGAATTCGTGTTTCAATGTGTTTTCAATGAGCAGCTTTACATTGAAGTTGATCGACTTGTCAGAGAACAGGCGCAGTGTTGAGGGTGCTTCAAAGGCTACATCCGGAATGTGCAGGACAGCATCAAAACGTCCGTCGTGCATCAGGTCGATGGCCTGATCAACACTAGTTTGAAGGGGGGTGAAGCTTGTGCTTTCTGTGTCCTGAAAGCGGTCATAAAAGAAATTGCTGTCATCTACGATAGCTACCGCATAATCACTGTCAGATACCTGGGCCACGATAACAGGAATGATGATGATGGCGGCCATCAGGATGGGTCCGAGAATGGTCATTACCAGGAACGATTTTTTCCTGATGCGGCTCAGAAACTCTCGTTTGATTATGGTTGCTGTTTTATTCATTTTTTTCTTCTTGAAAGGTCATGGATGACAAATGGCTATTGATTATTTCCGTTTGAGTTTTGTTCTATTGGAAATTTTCCGGTCACCTGTTTGATGAAAATATCATTCATGCTTGGGGTGATCTCCCTGAAGGAAATGAGTTCTGCTTGTGGCAGAATGGTCTGCAACAGTTCATTGGTGCTGCTGTTATCAACGATCTTGATCCGTGCATTGATCAGGCCATTTTGGGTTTTTTCTTTTATGATGCTGAATCTTTGATCAAGTAACTTATGAAGTGGAGTTTTCAGGTTATTCAGCTCAGTTTCATAAATTCTGCTTGCGTGGTCTTTTTTGATCTGGTTTACCGTTCCTTCCAGGATCTTTTCCGACTTATTTATCAATGCAATGTGATCGCACAGTTCTTCTACCGAACCCATATTGTGTGTAGAAAAAATGATGGTGGCTCCGTTTTCACGCAGTTTGAGTATTTCTTCCTTCAACAGGTTGACATTGATGGGGTCAAAGCCGCTGAAAGGCTCATCAAAAATAAGCAACCTGGGTTGATGCAATACGGTAATTATGAATTGGATTTTTTGAGCCATCCCCTTGGAAAGCTCTTCCACTTTTTTGTTCCACCAGGGCATCAGGTCAAACTTTTCGAACCACTTTTTCAGAATGATTTTTGCATCGGCTGCTTTCAACCCTTTGAGCTGGGCCAGATAGACAGCCTGTTCACCCACCTTCATTTTTTTGTAGAGACCGCGTTCTTCCGGAAGGTATCCGATCTGTTGCACGTGTTTGGGCTTCAGTTTTTCGCCACCAAGGTATATTACTCCCTTGTCAGGTCCAATGATTTGGTTAATGATCCGTATGAGTGTTGTTTTTCCGGCTCCATTTGGACCCAGCAGTCCGAATATGCTTTGCTCGGGCACGTGTATGCTCACATCGCTGAGGGCTCTGTGATTGGCATACTCTTTTGTGATATTCTCGGCACGCAACAGGGTGTTCATCCGCTTGTCAATTAATTAAAGACATCTTTCATTCGTTCGAAGAAGCTTTTGTCGCTTTTTTTTGGTTTGGGTTTGAAGTTTTCTGCTTCCATCAATCTGTTAAGGATCTCTTTTTCTTCGGCATTAACCGATTGTGGGGTCCAGGTATTGATGTTTACAAGCAGGTCACCTCTCCCGTAGGCGTTAACTGAAGGCAACCCTTTCCCTTTGAGTCGCAGCACTTTCCCCCCTTGTGTGCCTGGTTCTATCTTGATGCGTGCTTTCCCTTCAAGGGTTGGAACTTCAATGCTGGTCCCAAGGGCTGCTTCCGGAAAGCTGATATGGTGATCGTATAGCAGGTTCATATCGTCACGTATCAGCTTTTCGTGTGGAATCTCTTCTACGAGAACAATCAGGTCGCCTGGAATTCCTCCCCTTGGTGCTGCATTTCCCTTTCCGCTAAGCGATAATTGCATCCCTTCCTGCACGCCGGCAGGGATGTTGATGCTGATCACTTCTTCTTTTTTAACGATGCCGTTTCCATAGCAGGAGGAGCACTTCTCTTCAATGGTCTGGCCTTCACCACCGCAGCTGGGACAGCTCGATGTTGTTTGCATCTGCCCCAGAAAAGTGTTCGTAACCCGAGTTACCCTGCCTGCCCCGTTGCAGGTGGAGCAGGTGCGGTAGGCGCTGCCGTTTTTTGCACCACTGCCTTTGCAGGCGCTGCAGGCCACATATTTGTTGACCTTGATTTTCTTTTCCGCACCGTTAAGAATGTCTTCTAATTTAAGCCTTACCTTGATGCGCAGATTGGATCCTTTGTTGACCCTGCGTCGGCTGCGACCACTGCCTCCAAAACCACTGAAACCGCCACCAAAGGCGCCACCGAAAATGTCTCCAAACTGACTGAAGATGTCTTCCATAGACATGCCGCTGCCACTGAATCCACCGCCAAAGTTATTTCCCATTCCGGCGTGGCCATACTGGTCGTAACGAGACTTCTTCTCAGGGTTGCTTAGCACTTCATATGCCTCAGCAGCTTCTTTAAATCTGGCTTCGGCAGTTTCATCCCCCGGATTCTTGTCCGGATGGTATTTTAAGGCTTTTTGCCGGTACGCCTTCTTGATCTCCTCAGGTCTGGCATCGCGGGAAATACCCAATATCTCGTAATAATCTCTTTTTGACATACTTCTAAACTAGTTTGCTACAATAACACTGGCATACCGAATTACTTTCCCATTCAGTGTATAACCTTTCTTGACTTCTTCAACTACTTTACCTCTTTGCTCCTTTTTTTCAGCAGGGATATGCGTGATGGCATCGTGGTAATCGGTGTTGAAGTCTTCACCGATGGCGGTGATCTCTTCAACGCCCTTTTGTCTTAATATTGACTTAAATTTATTCAAAATGAGTGAAACACCTTCAATTTTTGCCTGAGTTTCCTGCTCTCCGTCAGTGCCATCCATTGTGTTGGCCCTTTCCAGGTCATCTAAAACAGGCAACATGGCGGTAATGACCGATTCGGATGCGGTTTTGGTTAGCTCAGCGCGCTCTTTGGCAACCCGCTTGCGATAATTGTCAAATTCCGAAAACAACCGCAGGAATTTTTCGTTTGTTTCTTCAAGTTGCTTCTGGAGGTTATCGATTTTTGATTGGTAAACAGAGATATCCGTTGGTTGATCTTCGGTGTTTGTTTCCTGTGTGCCGGCATCGGCTTGCTGGTTATCTTTCTTGTCAGCAGCGTGTGACTGGTTTTCTTCATTCATGATATTATGCTGCTGTTTATCATAGGTTTTACCTGTACTTTTCTTCTCTTTTTTTTTCATTCCCTTAAGCGTATTAAAAGTATATTGAACGGTCAAACAGCTATCAAAAGCTTTGCCATATTTATTTTAAGCCATTTTGTCAGGATTTTCCAGCTGTATTGTCTGATGGTCTGGAATTTTTGGTGCTGAAACGCATCAGATTCTGTGGATTTCTGCACCAATTTTCCTTAAGCGGTCATCAATAAGCTGATAACCCCGGTCGATCTGTTCGATATTATGGATGGTGCTTTTCCCTTCAGCACTAAGGGCAGCGATCAGCAGCGCAACACCTGCTCTGATGTCGGGTGATATCATTTCAAGTGGTTTAAGCGGATACTTTCTGTCGAGGCCAATCACCGTGGCACGATGTGGGTCACAAAGTATGATCTGAGCCCCCATATCGATCAGTTTGTCAACAAAGAACAATCTGCTTTCAAACATCTTCTGATGGATGAGTACACTACCTCTTGCCTGTGTTGCAAGAACGAGTACTACGGATATCAGGTCGGGTGAAAACCCCGGCCAGGGAGCGTCGGATATGGTAAGGATGCTTCCGTCGATGTATGTATCCACTTCGTATCGGTCCTGTGCCGGTATAAACAGGTCATCTGCCCTTACTTCCATCACAACGCCGAGTTTCCTGAACACTTCGGGGATGATGCCCAGCTGTTGGTAATTTACATTTTTGATGGTGATTTCCGATCTTGTCATTGCAGCCAGAGCGATGAAGCTGCCAATCTCAATCATATCGGGTAGCATTCGGTGTCTGCATCCCTTTAGCGTTTCAACCCCTTCAATGTGCAGGAGGTTGGATCCAATACCCGAGATATTGGCTCCCATGTTGTTCAGCATTTTGCAAAGCTGCTGGATATAGGGTTCGCAGGCGGCATTGTATAAAGTGGTTTTCCCCCTGGAAAGTGATGCTGCCATAATCACATTGGCTGTACCGGTCACTGATGCTTCATCAAGAAGGATCTCGCAACCACGTAAGCCTTTCCCTTCGATATGGTAAAATGACTTCTTTTTGTCATAATGGAAGCTGGCACCCAGTTTCTCAAGACCAAGGAAGTGCGTGTCGAGCCTGCGTCGCCCGATCTTGTCGCCACCAGGTTTGGGAATGGAAGCTTTTCGAAACCTTGCTAACAGTGGGCCGACGATCATTACCGAACCCCTCAACTGGGCAACTTTCTTGCTGAAAGCCTCATCATTCAGCAGTTCCAGGTTTACCTGATCTGCCTGAAAGGAGTAGCTGTTCTCATTGATTTTCTTTACCTTGACTCCAAAATCGGCCAGCAGCTCAATGAGTTTTAATACATCCCGGATTTGTGGTATGTTCTCAATCACGACTTCGCAATCGGTTAGCAATGTGGCACAGATGATCTGAAGTGCTTCATTTTTTGCTCCCTGGGGGATTACTTCACCCTTAAGCTGTTTTCCTCCATGAATTACAAAAGAACCCATTTTATGATTGCTGGTTTTTTCTGTTACGATGTGATTTGCTGGTGCCCTGTCTTCCCTGGTATTTTTTCTTTTTATTTTTTGACAGGATTTCGTTTGTATCGTTGAGCTTGATGTCGTCCTGAAGCTTCAACCTGCCTTTTGACAGGATATTCAGATGCTCGGCAATCTCTTCATCATTGACGGCATCTCTGTTCCAGGTCAGGTATGATTTTTTAAGATGGTTTGCAACCAGCTTGATCAGGGCATCTTTGACTTTACCCTCTTCTATCTCGCATGCTTTTTCAATAATCCTTTCAATATGTCTCCCGTAGTGCTTGTAGGTAACATTATTGCTTGAATACGCCAAAGGCTCCGGTTTCCTTGTGAGTGTTTCGCGGGATGGAATGGGATAAGGGGAGTCCACGTCCAGCTTAAAGTCCGACATAATAAAAAGGTGATCCCATAGTTTGTGTTTAAAGTCGTTGACATCACGAAGATGGGGATTAAGCTGGCCCATCACATTAATGGTGGCCCTGGCCAGATGGTTTCTTTTTTCACGGTCTTCAACGGCCATGATCTGTTCAATCATCTTTTGAATATTGCGGCCATATTCCGAAATATTCATTTTAGAACGGGAAGTGTTATATTCCATATTTGATTTGAATAATGTTTGTGGTGTAGCCTGTGTAATTTAAAGGGGTCATTTGCAAGCAGATGAAGTTCTGCAAAGATAGCTAAAATATCCGGATATCAATAACGACGTTTGGGTTACATTATTTTGAGCCGGGCATATTTCAGCAGCAGCTGTTTTTTGCCGGAGGCATTGAATAGCACGGTTGCCTTGGCATTCTGACCTGACCCTTCGATTGCAACAACCGTGCCAGTCCCAAACCTTTGGTGTTTAACAGACATATTTACCTCCAGCAATGAGGAGTCCATAATGCGGTAATCCGTATCGGGATCCTCCGGTGATTCCTGTTTTGCCGGCTTTCTGATCACCTCTTCCGTCAGGCGCTTGAACCTTCTGCGACTTTCGGAAAAGTCTTCCTGTGTGTTATACCGTGCTTTTTGTCTTCTTCGCGGCAAAACATGGTCGAGGCAGGCTTCATCCAGCTCATCGATAAACCGGCTGGGTTCGCATATATTGAAGTTTCCATATCTGAAACGTGTTTCGGCATGCAGAACCCAGGCTTCCTTCATTGCACGTGTGATGGCCACATAAAACAACCTGCGTTCCTCTTCAAGCTCAGCCTGACTGTTTATTGACATCTGCGAAGGAAAGAGGTTTTCTTCTACTCCGGTGATGAATACATATGGAAACTCCAGCCCTTTTGCTGCATGAATGGTCATCAGCGACACCGTGTTCCTGTTTTCACTTTCGCTGTTATTGGTGTCGGCGTCTGTAAGCAGCGCAATGTCTTGCATAAACTCATCGAGGGCGCGAAAGGGAACTTCTCGCGATAAAGCATCAGGAGGCGTGTCTGTTTCTTCCGGGATTGTTCCTGGCCAATCTTCCTGTTTGGTTACAAAATCTTTAAGTCCAGATAGCAGCTCCTCAATGTTATCCCTGCGGTTCAGGCTCTCAGGTGTGCCGTCTTCAAAATAAAGTTTTCGAATGCCGGACTTGTTCACGATCAGTTCACCCAGCTCAAAGGCGTTCAGTTTATATAGTTGCGCCGAAAATCTTTTAATCAGCAGCACAAACTCAGCCAGTTTTCGAAGAATTCCTGCATTTATGTCCACGCCGGAATCAAGCGGATTTTCAGCAATGT
>SKSI01000108.1 GCA_007123065.1 Bacteroidales bacterium | reverse complement strand
CAGCACCCCAGATTTGGGCAACCCGTCTGCGATTTTCGGCATCTTCAACAGAAATATATCCCGGATAGGTGAAAGGGGAGGCGCCGATGTCAGAAACACCTTGCACGTTATTCTGTCCGCGTGGCGGATTCAGACCGGCCCCTTTGCGACCAATCTGTCCTGTTATAAGCATCATATTGATAAGACAAAAGACATTATGTGTTCCGGTTACTTGCTGGCTGTAGCCCATGCCCGTTGCAATCAGCGGTCGCTTAGCCCTGGCATAGATCCTGGCTGCCTCTGTCATCTTTGATGCCGGAACCCCTGTGATCTTTTCCACGTACTCCGGTGTATATTTATCCGTCAGTTCTTTTAGTGCCTCGAACGCCTCCATGCCTCCGTCAACACGGCCCTGGATAAATTTTGTGTTGATCAGGTCATTTTTGATGATTTCACGGATCATACCGTTGAGCAAGGCCACGTCTGTGCCAAGTTTTGGCTGAAGCCAGATGTAAGCATTTTGTACCAGCGGTGTCCACTTGGGATCGATGATAATCACTTTGGCTCCGTTGCGTTGCACGGCATATTTTACAAATGTCGCCGTAACGGGATGTGTCTCGACCATATTGTTACCCGTAACAAGCATACAGTCGCTTGTTTCATAATCCTCAATGGAGTTGCTGCCGGCGCCATCACCCAGGGCACGCAACATCGCCGTTACGGTAGAGGCGTGGCACAAACGGGTGCAGTAGTCAACGTTGTTGTTGCCAAACACCAGCCGAACGAGTTTCATGAACAGGTAATTATCTTCGTTGGTGGTCTTCGCAGATGCATAGCCTGCCAGCGCCTTGCGCCCGTATTTCTGCTTGATTTCACTGAACTTGCTCGCCACCAGGTCCAGTGCTTCATCCCAGCTTGCTTCTACGAATTTCCCGTCTTTTTTTATTAATGGTGTGGTCAGACGGTCCGGATGTTGCACATAATCATAACCAAAACGGCCTTTAATGCATAGCCTGCCATCGTTCGGACTCACACCTTCAACGCCGTTGCTGCGGACGATCTTGCCATTCCGGACAAATAACTCCAGTTGACACCCTACCCCGCAATACGGACAGGTCGTGCGTACTTTTCTGATGCCATCTTCCATGTTGATTTGATCGCGGTGGGGTTTTTCTACGATGGCTCCGGTCGGACAAAGCTGAATGCATTCACCGCATCCATCGCACTCGCTCTCGTTCCATTGATCAAATCCACCAATGATATGCGATTTTATTCCCCTGCTGTTAAATGACAGCACATTTTTTCCCTGTACTTCGTCACATCCTTTGATGCATCTGAAACACTTGATGCACTTTGCAGCATCGTAGCTAAGAACAGGAGAGCTTTCGTCCTTCTTGTATCCAAGCTCTTTCCATATAGAGGGGAACCGCCGGTTTTCTTTTTTGTCCAATCCGTATTTGAAGATCAGCTCCCGAAATTCATCGGTATAGCTGCCGTCATAGCTTTGATCGTGCTCAGATAACAGATAATCCAGCAGGTATTTGCGGGCTTCTTCCAGTTCATCGTCAAAGGCGGTAACTTTCATTCCTTCCTGTACCTTAACGGCACAGGATGCTATCAATCCGCGCTGATCCTTGATCTTGACGATGCACAGGCGGCAGGCGCCAGTCGGACTCAGTTTTTTATGATAACACAGATGGGGAATGGCAATTCCGTTATCCTTTGCCACCTGAAGGAGATTTGCGCCCTCGTTGGCGGTTATTTTTTTATTCTCTATGGTTAGTTGAATTTTCTTTGACATCTTATTATTGGTATATATCCGCAAATGTTTCAAATTGTGATGGATGGAGTTTTCTTTTATTGCCTCACAGCTCTTTGGCAAAATACCTTATGGCTGATTTTAATGGCAGTATCGGGCTTTGACCCAGCGGGCAGAGAGATGTTTGAGCCATCAGTTCAGCTTCCTTTTCCATCTCTTGCAGCATGAGCATCTTTCCCGGATTTCCGTTGCGTAATTCAACCCCTTTTCGCACAAGCAGGCTCGTTCCAACCCGGCACGGTACGCATTTGCCGCAGCTTTCGTGACGGAAGAAGCGCAGGCAGTTTTGAAGAATATCGTATACCGAGTCCCCTTCGGCCAAAACAATCACTGCACCGGAACCAAGTGTCGCGTCTTTTTCCCGCAAGTTGTCGTATGTCATCTTTTCATCCAGCATGCCTGCATCTACAAAGGTTCCTGCGGCCCCGCCGAGAAGTGCTGCCTTAAAAGTCTTGCCATCTTTCATTCCACCGGCCAGATCGTCAATAAGCTGACGTAAAGTAACCCCAAGCTCCACTTCATAATTGCCAGGCTTGTTAACCTGCCCGCTGATAGAGAAGATTTTTGTCCCCGGTGAGCGTTCTGTTCCATATTGGCGATACCAGTCCTTGCCCCTTGAAATGATAACGGGAATATTGGCAAGTGTTTCCACATTGTTCACAAGAGTTGGCATTCCGAAAAGGCCTTTTTCTGCCGGGAAGGGGGGCTTGATCCGCGGGTTGCCGCGCTTACCCTCCAGAGATTCCAGCATGGTAAGCTCTTCGCCACAAAGATATGAGCCTGCCCCTGGCTTGATTTCAACATCAAAATCGAATTCTGACCCCATGATGCTTTCTCCCAGAAAACCCTTTTCATAAGCATCATTAATGGCTTTTTGTGTTTTGTAAATGGAGTCGGTGTACTCGCCACGTATGTAGATGTACCCTTTTGTCGCCTGAATGGCATATGCAGCGATGATTGTGCCTTCAAGGTACAGGTGCGGGTCTTCCTCCATGATGACGCGGTCTTTGAAAGTTCCGGGCTCTCCTTCATCAGCATTTACTACAACATAGCGCTGCGGACAATCCTGACAACCTTTGCTGGTGAATTGCTGCTTCATGCCGGTTGAGAAGCCTGCGCCACCACGGCCTCTAAGTCCCGCCTCCAGCAACTCATCTATGATGCCGGCAGGTTTGATGCTTAAAGCTTTGCGCAAAGCTTCATAACCGCCTGCAGCCATGTAATCCTCGATGGATTCCGGATTATTTTGTCCTGCATTCTTTAAAATAACTCTGGTTTCTTGAATCATTGGAGTGAATTTTATTTTCAAAAGGCAAAAAACCGGCATCATCCGGAGAATTACTCTGCCCTGTATGTGTTTAGTATTTCTGAGATTTTTTCCGCGTTAAGCTTGTTGTAAACCTGCTCATTAATCATCATTGAAGGGGCTTCCTGGCATTGCCCCAGACACTCTGATACTTCCAGGGTAAAAAGTCCGCAAGGAGTCGTTTCTCCCTGACCAACACCCAGTTCCTTTTCAAGATGCAGCAAAACGTCATTGACTTTCATTATTTCACAAACAGGTGAAACACAAACCCTGATGACATGTTTTCCCCGCGGTTTCAGGCTGAACATCGTATAATAACCTGCTACGCCATAAACAGTGCTTTTGGTCATACCCAAATAGCGTGCTGTTTCTTCCAGCGCATCTTTGGTCAGGTAATTTTGCGGATGGTTATCCTGTATGGCATGCAGAACCTCCAGAATGTTGTGCTGCTCAGGCGCAAATTGATTTAAAATAGCTTGATTGCTCATTATTATAAAGTTATATGTATGGTCAAAACAGTGAACGACATATTTTCATTATGTGTATCATGACCCGTTTTTGTGTCGCAAAATACAAATAAATGTTTAAAAACGGGGTGTTGGGTGCTGTAAAACGATTGATATCCAGCAGTTTTTATTTAGACTGTTTTTGCCTTTCCCTGGTCCAGATAAAGAATAACTTTCTTAATATTGCTGTATCCTATTGATTCTAAAAGATATGCATATGTGTTCATCTGTTGGTTGTGGTGTTCATAGGCTTTCCCTGTTTTATAGTCGATCACCACACATTCATCTTCGAGGAATACCACGCGGTCGGGACGGAAGAAATTGCCCTGGTGGTCAAATATGCCTGGTTCGGTTTTTAAGGATGTGCCCGGTCTGAAACATGCTTCAACGGCGGGGTGCCTGATCAGGGCATTGATCTTGTCAGTCCATTCTGCTTTGATTTCCGGACCAATTTCCCCCTTATCCATCATTATCCGGAGCACAGGACTTACATCTTCTGTGCTTTGGATTTCTTCCATTGCACGATGGATCAAGTTGCCTCTTTCAAGGGCATCCTGCCGGTCAAAGAGGATGCTGCGTTCAAGATTGTGAGAACGCATTTGCAGCTTTTGTGTCCAGGAATTGCTCAGTAGTTTTTTGAATGAAGAAGCTGAGCCATTTTTGTGATGGGTTTTGTCGCCCACTTCATCAAATTGTCCAAATTGATAGATATGGAGGTTTTCCTGCCACATTCCTTTTTCCTTCAGGAATTCTTTGAACAACTCGCCAATGGAGCCTTTCGATTTTCGTTTCTCTTGCTGGAAAAAAACGAACAACTTTTGTGATGGCCTGGTAAATGCCACATAGGTTGTATTGAGAAGATCCAGAAAGCTTTTCTCCATCTCCTTTTCAACACGAGCCTGAAAAGGTGTGCCTTCCAGGCTTGATTTTGTCATGCGCAGCCAGGCGGCGGGGAGGGTGGCCATTTCAACCTGGTCGCCACGAATCCAGAAACCGGGTTTTGTGGGTTGTTTTACAGCTTGATCTGCAAAAGGATGGATTACAATTGGAAATTGCAAACCTTTAGATTTGTGGATAGTCATAACCTGCACGGCATCAATGCCCTCAGGAACCACTACCGAATAACTTTTGCCTTTTTCTTCCCACCATTTAATAAAATCAGCATAAGACAGCATTTGTTCCGACTCATAGTCATAAACTGCATCCATAAAAAAGGAAACGAAAGGATTCACGGATTCCTTTTCAGAGAAAAACATCCTCACAATGGTTTCGCAGGTGTCATAAATGTTTTGATGAATGAATTGGTCAAATGTAAAATCGATCCCATTTTTCCGGATCAGCTTTTCGATGGCAGATACATGCGTTTTGCCCCGTGGCTTTTGATCACTTTTTGTAATTCCTGTTTCCAGAAGGCAGGCGTGCAAACTCGCGGGATTGCTAATATACCTGTTATGCAGCAGGTATGTCAGCATTTCGACAGCTGCAATCTTATCGTAAGGATTATTTAGCAGTCGAAGTACGCTGATGAAGAAGTTCACATCCTTTGCCTGGCTGAGCAGTAGGGATTCAGGTGAAATAACGGGAATATCATGGGCGAGCAGTCCTTTTGCCAGTTGACTGCCTTCTTTATGTTTCCTGCATAGGATTGTGATATCGCTTAATGGATGTCCGGCATGCTGACAGCGCCTGATCGCCGACAATACATTTTGCAGCATCTGTTCGTCTGTACCGCACCCTTCTTCGCCATTCCAGAATGATGCCTCAACATAACCGGAAAGGCTTTTTGAAACATGTTTCTGGGCAAGGTCGTCATAGATGGGTTGCAGTTGACTGGCAAGGTATTTTTTGGTATGCCCGAAAAAGTCATTATTGAATTCGACAATGGAGCGTGCGGAACGCCAGTTGTGCTTCAATACCTCATCGTTATAGTTGTGAGTCAGACTTGCTTCCCATTCCGGTTTGGCAACCGATTCAACTTCTGCGCTTAATTTTGGCAAATTGGCAAATTGTTCCACATCTCCGTTTCGAAAACGATATATTGCCTGCTTTCCATCTCCCACGATCAAACTCTTGTTTCCACCTGCAAGACCATTCACCAGCAATGGCAAAAGGTTTTCCCATTGCAATGCAGATGTATCCTGAAACTCATCAATCATATAATGCCTGTAACGCTCACCCAGCCGTTCATAAATAAAAGGAACCGGCTCATTGCGTACAATGTCGGATATGCGTTTGTTGAAGTCGGAAATATGCAATACAACGTTGTCAGATTTGATCTCTTCAAGTAATAATTCCACTTGATTTAATACAGCAATTGGATAGATGTTTCCCAATATGGCTTTATGGATTAAATATGTTTTTAGTGATGATTCAGATATTGTTTGGATTGCTTCATAATGGTTTTTTAAATCATTTTGAATGGAGTCGATTGATACTTTGGCCTGCGCCGTGCATTTTTTTGAACACCACTGATTCTCTTCGATTGTTTTGAGGACGTTTTTGTTTGGGTGTATTTTTTCTTTGATTTTTCCGGCTGCCAGTTGCTCAAAGTAGCCAACAATGCCTTTTGAGGCATAATAAAAGTCTGGTGGGACAAGTCCGCTGTTGCGAATCAACGCTGATGCAGATTTGGCTTCATCAGCAACTTTTTGTTCAAAAACAGCAACCGATTGTTTTAAATCTTTGACGATGGTTTCAAAATCATCCAGACCTGCATTTTTAAGCATATTGACAAAAGGGGTACTCTCTTCATCGGTCAGGGTTTTTGCCATATCAACGATCATGTTCTCGAGCCGTGTGTCTTTTTCTTCGTCAGTTTGATTTAGGATATAGGTAACCAGCAGTTGTGTAAGTTTTTCATCCTTCCCGACGCTGGAAATCAGCAGATCTACCGCAAGCGTCAACAGCGAGTCTGCATCAAGTTCCACTTCAAAACCAAGCGGAAGATGCAGGTCAAACGCAAAAGTGCGGATCACCCGGTGTATAAAACTGTCAATTGTACTTACAGAGAAATCTGCATACTGGTGCAGAATCCTTTTCCTTGCCTGAAGAGCCTGTTGAATGATCCACTGGTTGTCTGAAATGACAAAACCTTCATCTTTCCATTCTTTGATGATTTGTGCCATCATCCCCGGCAGTTCTTGTTGAGCACTATTGTGGCCGTAATCGATGATATGGCTTAATTCTTTGATTATCCGCTCCTTCATCTCAGCAGCCGCGGCATTTGTGAAGGTGATTGCAAGAACGTTTCTGACAGCTTCGGTGTCCCTGAGTATAATCTTAAGATACTCCTTGACCAGGGTGAAGGTTTTGCCGCTTCCGGCAGATGATTTGTAGACAAGAAAATTCTTTTTTTCCATATGAAGCACTTTCTGCTAATTTACGCAAGCATTTTGAATGGAGCAATAATGGATTAAAAAAAAGTTATGATAGGTGTTTTATGGTGCTTTTTGGGTTTTTAAAGACCATGATAATATCTTATCATAAACTCTACAAAAATATGATAAACTGTGTTAAGTGTCATTTATAGACATAACAAATAATATATAAAAACTTAAAAATAAGAAACATAATAAATATAAAAACACTACATGTGTTCATTTGTGAATTTAGAACGACTGAACATAAAATGGATAAACCGGTTTAAATTTGAACTATATTTGTCGAGTTCATTTAATTAAAATAACATCGTCATGATCGCATTCAGACAAGCAAACAAATCGATTCAGCTTATTGATTCCTTTCTGGATACCATTGATCAGGGAGCCATCATATTTAAGGAAGGGGTTCGGAACTATCTCTATGGAAACAGGGAACAGTTTGTTGACAACCTGAAAACGTTAAGCTCACTTGAGACAGAAGCAGACATCAAGCGGAGAAAGATTGAAAACATTATGTACACGCAATCACTGATGCCTCAGTTAAGGGGTGATATCATGCGTTTGCTTGAGGATATGGATGCCATCATTAACCAGGCAAAAAAGAGCTTGTTTCAGTTTGATGTCGAGGTTCCCAAGATACCGGCAGAGTTGAATCAGGACTTAATCAAATTGTCAGAGTTGTCTGCATCTGCCATCGAGTCCGTAGTTCCGGCTGCAAGAGCTTATTTTAGAAGTCCTGAAGAGGTCAAGGAGAAGATTCATCGCGTCTATTTATATGAAAAGGAGGCGGATAAACAAGCTGACTCCATTAAACGTAGGGTTTTTCAGGAGCTTCCCATTCCGCGACTGAGTGAAAAATTCCACTTAAGGTATTTCACCCTGCATATTGAATTGTTATCAGATGCTGCTGAGCGCGTAGCGGACCTGCTTTCTATTATGGCTATCAAACGTAGTTTATAAAGTTTTAGTTTATGTTGTTTCTGGTATTAATATCCAGCGGTTTACTTTTGGGGTGGTCACTCGGAACCAATGATGCAGCCAATATTTTTGGCACGGCAGTTGGTTCGCGGATGATTAGTTTTATTCGTGCTGCCTGGATTGCCAGCATATTTGTGATCATTGGTGCTGTTTTTCAAGGGCGGGGTGCTTCAGAAACGCTCACCAGTCTTGGCGAAGTTGATGCTCTTGGTGGCGCCTTCACTGTTGCAATGGCTGCAGGTGTCACTGTTTTCCTGATGACGCGATCAAGCCTTCCGGTATCAACCAGTCAGGCTGTTGTGGGCGCCATTCTCGGGTGGACTGCCTTTACCGGAAAAGGAACTGATTTCACGGTATTAACAAAAATCGTGACCACCTGGGTGAGTGGTCCTATACTTGGGGCAATTTTTGCAGCACTGCTTTACATTTTATTGCGTAACTTCCTGCGCAGAACCCGGATTCACGCTATTAAGCTTGATTCGATGATCCGTATCGGACTGATTGTAGCTGGTGCTTTTGGTGCCTATAGCCTGGGTGCCAATAATATCGCCAATGTAATGGGTGTTTTCGTTCCTTCCGCACCCGATATCCAGCTGAATTTCGGGTTGTTTTCCCTTGATGGAGTACAGCTGCTTTTTTTATTGGGTGGTATTGCCATTGCCGTCGGGATTTTTACCTACAGCAGGAAGGTTATGGAAACAGTAGGACGCGGCGTTCTTGCCCTGACCCCGGAGGCGGCACTTGTTGT
>SKSI01000100.1 GCA_007123065.1 Bacteroidales bacterium | reverse complement strand
TTAGAAGTTTAGTTGTTTAGAGGTTTAGAGGTTTAGAAGTTTAGTATTACCGTTAAACCCTAAACTCTAATCTACCATTCAACGATTCAACGAATAAACAATTTAACAATTCAACAATTCAACAATTCAACGATTCAACGATTCAACAATTCAACGATTCAACAATTCAACGATTCAACGATTAATAAGGCTCGAAGCTGGAAGCTCGAAGGGATAAATAATTTGAGAAAATTTCCCGCACGAGCGGGACAGGTGCGAAACAATTTGTGTGAATTTGTGGATAATGAAAAATAAATAAAAAAAACGTACGGGCGAATCGCAATTCGCCCCAACAAATCAACAAATCAACAAATCAACAATTCAACGATTAATAAGGCTCGAAGCTGGAAGCTCGAAGCTCGAAGGAAGAAAAAGGCTCGAAGCTGGAAGCTGGAAGCTCAATCTTAATCTCAACCTCAATCTTAATCTTAATCTTAATCTTAATCTTAATCTCAACCTCAACCTCAAAACATCCATCCCAGGTTTACATAACCAATGATGTTATTGGTTTGCGGGCTGTAAGAAAAGGTAAGCTCAAAAGGTCCCAGCATCCCATCATAACCAACAGAAACACCACCACCCAAAATGAAATTATCCCGGTCGATTTCTTCCGGCCTGCCCAGCCTGAAGTCATACATCGCTGCATTGGCAAGCGCTGAAGCGTATACTGACCTTCCAATATGGTACTGATAACCAATACCGGCAGCCATTATGTTCTCACTGATCAGTTCATACTCATTCAATCCAATAAAGGTAATCTGGTTTTCGAGAAAAGGATAGGTACCCCCCATATTGAAGCTATTGATAAAGCCTTGTTCATACTTGATATTGTATCCCAGTTGCAACTGGGTTTTTTGTGTGAGCCGCTCATTGATAGGAACATAGCTATCCCACCGGAATTGTGTCTGAAAAAAGTTTCGGATCCTTATCTCCAGATCCTCCAGTGTGCTTTTGTCTCCATCGATAACAATATTTGGGAAGGATGGTTTTTGGTTAAAATAAAAACTGTTCTTGATTTGGATGAATTGGCCCATGGTTGGGAAGGCGTTTTTGTTCAGGCTATGGTGTTGCCAGTCTGCACCTGCAATCACTGCACTGTTGCTGCCTTCAATGGTAACCGGTGCTACCATATTTGGAGAAAGGCTTTGGTAGTAGTAGGATCCGCTGAATGTGAAGAATGAGTGATCTCCTGATTGAAGATTGGCTGATAGGCTCGTATGGAAATAGATCTGTTTATATTCAGTGACCGGTTTAAAGTTTTCGTACAAAGGAAATGTCAGATATCGTCCGTTGCTGTGCCACGAAAACCAGAAGTTGCGCCGGTCGCTTGTGAAATAAGTTATGTTGGATCTAAATGCCGGCTTTTCGCCCAATAAAAAGGCGACCGAGGCACGTGTGTTATAAATAAGGAACTTTTTTGTTGAGATTTTTCCGGAAAGGCCAACACCGGTAAATGAACTGAATTGCATGGCAGCTGAAATGCGTGCAAAAGGTCTTTCAGCAACATCCAGAAACAGAATCACATTTTCTGTGTCCGGACAACTTTCCAGGTCATAATGTACCCGGTCAAAGTATCCTGTGGCAAACAATCTGTTTGCTCCTTGTGTAAGGCTTTTTGCATTTAGCATATCTCCCGGCTCAATATGGATGATGCTTTTGGCAAACCAGGGTCTGACCTGATCCAACCCTTGAAAAACAATCGAATCAATGACCAGCTCAAAATCTTTTATGTTCAGTTCTGCTTTCGGTTCAGACTTATTTCTGTTTTGCAGTTTGGCTATCTGTTCAAATTCCTCAATATATTGGCGGGCGATCTGCTTACCCCTTTCGATGATTTCCCTGGTAGCTGCAAAGCTGGCAGCGGTGTAACCTTCCAGATCCGGTTCAATGAAAAGATCGGTTTCAGCACGGTTTTTTGTAAACATTCTGGCATCGCTGTAAAAGCCCATCTGGTAAATGATGTCAATGGGAGTCCGGAGCTCTTCAATGGGCCGCAGACCTTGTGATACATTGACACCAATCACATAATCTGCTCCCATCTCTTTCGCCAGTATAACGGGAAAATTATCAGCAACACCGCCATCAATAAGGTTGTAACCGTTCCTTTTAACCGTTGTAAATACAGAAGGGATGGCCATGGAGGCTCTGATTGCGGTGACAAGGTTGCCATCCCGCATTACAACAGCATCACCGTTGCTTACGTCAGTAGCCACGCAGGCAAAGGGGATGGGCAATTGATCGAAATTTTGTATGCCATGTGTGTGCAAGAAGAGCTCATTCAATACATTCCATAATTGTTGCCCCTCAATGGCTCCGGTAGCGAACTGAATTCTTCTTTCTTTAATAGGCAGTTCAAGGACAAAGTTTCTGTAATCCGCTCTGTGTGACGGATGGATGTAGTTCAGGTCGGTTGTTCTGGTAAACAATGTTTCCCAATCCATTTCCAGAGCAAAAGCTTCAATTTCGGCAGCTGAATAGCCTGCGGCATACATTCCTCCCGCAATACTTCCTATACTCGTACCCGTGATGTAATCGATCTGCACACCGATGCTGTCAAGCACATGCAGGATACCAACGTGTGCCATACCGCGTGCACCACCACCACTCAGCGTTAACCCTATGGAGGTCTCCGAAGATATTTTGCCTGTATCGGCCCTCAATGGTGCATGCAAACTCATTGTACTCAATAAAAAGAAAGCAAACAGCATGAATGACTTTCTAATATTTGTGTTTTTCATAACCATTCTTTTGTCTGAAATAAGAACTAAAGCTGCTTGTTGTGCAAAAATAGTGATATGCTGTTGATAATCAGAGATGTAATTCGTGTGAATTTTATAAAAAAATTTGCGTAATTTGTGGATAATGCGTTTTATGCCAGACGTTACTCCTTATTCAAAGCTACTAAATAAAAACGTTGCCCGCCACCCTTTCGTCTATCTCTTTAATCAAAAAAACAACAATTTCTTTTACCTTTACAGCTGTCTTAAAAAGATATGTTGCTGCCATGCACCGAATGAGACTAACCATTCTGATTATTTTACTGATTTCCTTTGCCGGCCATGAGGCGAAGGCGCATGCTCCGGAGCAGGATACCCTTATGGTACGATGGTTTACGCAGGATGTTTTTTTTAATCCTTTTCATGAAAAGAATTTGCTGGATACCGCAATATCAGGATTTCAGCGATATGACCTTTTTGAAAAAAAGCATGCCTCTTTTTTTGCAGGTAAAGGGAATGTAGGTCATGTTTCAAGAGCATTGTTCTTTAATCCGGATATGAACACAGGCTTTTCGCTATTTCCGGATGATATGTATGCCGGTTACCTGCTCGACTTTCTGCAACAGAAGTTTTACCGGCCAGAGCACGTCTTTACAGATATCTTTTATGTTACCGGATCTGAAAACAGACAGCTTTTTCACGCTAAACACAACCAACGTCTGGGTGAAAGGATATATGGCGGACTGAAATACCAAACCGTGAATTCACCCGGAGCATACAGCAGGCTTGCTTCCAGGAATGCGGCAATCAGCCTTTGGATTGACCTTCAGGCAGGTGATAATTATGGCCTGCTGGGTTCATTTTCCCTGAACCGGCTGATTAACAGAGAGAGTGGTGGATTGATCAACCATGTTAACTTTGAAGAGGATGCCGCCCGCGACAGCGTTTTTCTCTATAATGCCGAATCCAGATACAGGGATATCGGATTTAACATCCATCAGTATTATTATTTGAATTTTAATAATAATGATGATGATGAGAAATCCGGACTGAACCTTGGCGTGATCCGGCATCAGTTTTATTACAAGCGCAGGGCACTTGTCTTCGATGAAAGCACTGCGCCATCTGCGGCTTTTTATGACCAGAATCCCGCAAATCCATTATTTACATTTGATTCGACACTGGTGTATGAGGTCGGCAATAAAATCGCCTGGTCAAACAGGCTAAGCAATGGAGGTCAAGAAAGCAACCTCCCTTTGTTTTTTGAACTCTCAGTAAACCATAAACTGGTTCGGATCTATCAACCGCTTTATGTTGGCGAAATTTCAGAAGATGATTACCGGTTTAAGAAAAACCGCTTTGCACAATTGGGTTACGGAATGCGGCTGGGATCCGATCCACAAAGGTTGTTTTCCTTTGATGCCTTTGCGAATTATTTAGCCGGTGGTTACAATGATGGCGACATGGATATTGGTGGCAGGCTGACTCTTAGGCCAGTTAGTCATTTTTTTCGAACGACTTTTTCCGGACATTACGCCGAAAAGGAAGCACCGTGGTTTTATCATCACTTTCGGGGAAATTACATAAGCTGGTATAACGATTTTAATAAATCACGAACACTTAGACTGGGAGTGAATTTTATGTCTGGTTTATTCGATCTAGAAGGAAATTATTATCTGATGAACCGGGCATTTTATATGGATGCTGATGCCCTGCCCGCCCAGAATAATGATTCCTTCTCCCTGTTTACTGCCGCACTCTCCACAAACATTGACTATCGAGCATTCCGTTCAAAACATCAGCTCATATATCAGTTTGCCGGCGAAGACAGCTTTGAAAGATTTCCAGCCTTTGCTTCCTTTCACTCGCTGTATGCAGATTTTCGCCTGTTTGACAACGCTCTTCAACTGAATACAGGTTTTGATGTGCGATACAATGCACCTTACAAACCGATGGCATATATGCCTGTTGTCAGGCAGTTCTATATTCAGGATGATTTTGAAAGTGGCCACGATCTGATTGTGGATGTTTTTGTTAATGCCAGGATTAGCCGTACACGCCTGTTTGTTAAATTTGAACATTTCCTAGGCCTCCTGACAGACCGCCCTCCCGTTTATCAGATACCCTTTTTTCCGGTACCCGAAGCAACCCTGATGTTTGGCATATCCTGGATGTTTTTTGATTAACAACGCTGTCGGTTTTCTTATATAAAATCGTTATAAATAGTCTTTTTCATTGCCTTTGATGAATAAAATTTCTTATTTTTGCAGTGGAAAAAATGAAGCTAACTGTCTTAAAATAAGTTATTTTAGATTATAAATAGAAATGATATGACAAAGAAGAAAAAGTTCATTACCTGTGACGGGAACCACGCTGCTGCTCACGTGGCGTATATGTTCAGTGAGGTAGCAGCCATTTATCCGATCACGCCATCTTCCAATATGGCAGAAAATGTTGATGAGTGGGCGGCTTATGGTCGGAAGAATATTTTTGGTGAAGAAGTAAAGCTGGTTGAGATGCAGTCAGAGGCCGGTGCTGCCGGTGCCATGCACGGTGCGTTGCAATCGGGCTCACTGGTAAGCACATATACTGCATCTCAGGGACTGTTGCTGATGATCCCCAATATGTATAAGATGTCGGGTGAGTTATTGCCCGGCGTATTGCACGTTTCGGCCCGTAGTTTGGCCGCGCAGGCGCTTTCCATATTTGGCGATCACTCCGATGTGATGAGTACAAGGCACACGGGCTTCGCCATGCTTGCTACAGGTAGTGTTCAGGAGATCATGGATATTGCTCCGATTGCGCACCTGGCTGCCATCAAATCAAGGGTTCCCTTCCTCCACTTCTTCGACGGATTCAGAACCTCCCACGAGGTGCAGAAAGTTGAGGAATGCCAGCAGGAAGACTTGGAGAAATTGCTCGACATGAATGCCCTGCGCGAATTCAGAAATCGTGCACTGAACCCTGAATCACCCGTAACAAGAGGAACAGCACAAAACCCTGATGTTTATTTCCAATCACGCGAAGCAGCCAACCCGTTCTACCTGGCGCTGCCCGATATGGTGGAGGAATACATGCTGGAGATCTCGAAGATCTGCGGCCGCGAATACCACCCGTTTACCTATTATGGCGCCCCAGATGCAGAAAATGTGATCGTTGCAATGGGATCTATTACCGAAACCATCAAAGAAACCATCGACTACAAGATGGCAAACGGTGAAAAGGTGGGTCTGATCAGTGTACATCTATACAGACCCTTCTCTCCAAAATACTTCTTTAATGTATTGCCCAAAAGCGTGAAACGCATTGCTGTATTGGATCGCACCAAAGAACCGGGTGCTCACGGTGAGCCTTTGTATCTGGATATATGTGAACTGTTCCAGGGTAAGAAAGATGCACCTGTGATTGTTGGCGGACGCTACGGACTGAGTTCAAAAGATACCGTTCCATCACACATTATCGGTGTTTTTGACAACCTGAAGCTTCCTGAGCCGAAGAATAAATTCACTGTTGGTATCGTCGATGATGTTACATTTACTTCATTACCGCTTGGCAACAATATTGATGTTTCTCCCAAAGGGAATTATGCTGCCAAATTTTATGGAATTGGTGCGGACGGAACCGTAGGCGCCAACAAGAACTCCATTAAGATCATTGGTGATACAACAGACAAATATGCCCAGGGGTACTTTTCCTACGATAGTAAGAAGTCAGGTGGAATCACGGTATCGCACCTGCGCTTTGGCGATAGCCCAATCCGGTCACCCTATCTGATCAATGCAGCAGACTTCGTCGCCTGCCACGTGCCCGCATATCTTGATAAATATGATATGCTGAAAGGACTCAAAAAAGGTGGAATTTTCCTGCTGAACTCCATCTGGGATGCCGAAGAAACCAAAAAGCGGATTCCGGATCACATGAAGCTTTTTATGGCTGAAAATGATATTCAGTTCTATATTATTAATGCTACAGAGATTGCAGAAAAGATTGGCCTTGGCGGTCGTACGAACACCATTATGCAGAGTGCATTCTTTAAGCTGGCAGAGGTGATCCCTTACGAGAAAACCGTTCAGGAGATGAAGGACGCCATCCAGAAGACATATGGACGTAAGGGTGAAGAGATTGTCCGGATGAACAATGCGGCAGTGGATGAAGGGGGAAAAGTTGAAAAGATTGAGATACCTGCTGACTGGAAGAAAGCCAATCCTGAAATCAAGTTTAAACTCAGAAACGATGTTCCGGACTTTATCCGCGATATCGTTTACCCGATCAATAGTCAGAAAGGTGATGACCTTCCGGTGAGTGCATTCAGGGGCCGCGAAGATGGAACCTTCCCTCCCGGAACAACTGCTTATGAGAAGCGTGGTATCGCTGTTCACGTTCCGGAATGGATCAAAGAGAATTGTATACAGTGTAACCAGTGTGCCTATGTGTGTCCACACTCTGTAATCCGTCCCTTCCTTCTGGATGAAGAAGATGTGAAGAAAGCACCGGAAAGCCTCCTTACGGTTCCTGCCAAAGGCAAATCGCTTGCCGGTCTGCAGTACCGCATACAGGTCAGCCCATACGATTGTACAGGATGCGGAAACTGTATAGATGTTTGCCCGGCGCCCAAAAAAGCACTGGAAATGAAACTTCTCGACGAGCAGGTTCACGAAGACGAAAACTGGAGCTGGGTTTCTGAAAATGTTTCTTATAAAGACACCATCCTGAATAAATACCAGTCGGTGAAAAACAGCCAGTTTGCTCAACCGCTGTTTGAGTTTAGCGGTGCCTGTGCCGGATGTGGTGAAACACCATACATTAAGCTGATCACGCAGCTTTATGGCGACCGGATGATGATCGCCAACGCAACCGGTTGTTCGTCAATCTATGGTGGATCTGCTCCCGCAACACCCTATACTGTAAATAAAGACGGTCACGGACCATCGTGGGCCAATTCGCTCTTCGAAGATAATGCCGAGTATGGATTCGGAATGGTTACAGGTGTGAATAAATTACGCGAGCGCATTGCCCGCCTGATGACTACCGCCCTGGATGGTGAGCTGGATGATGCTTGCCGTGATGCCTTTAAGGAATGGCTGGATGCCAAAGAGGACGGTGAAAAATCAAAAGATATATCTGCAAAAGTCGTGCAGTGCCTTGAAAAAGAAAATAGCCCGATTGCCAATCAGATCCTTGAATTGAAACAATACCTTGTGAAGAAATCGGTGTGGGTAATTGGTGGTGACGGATGGGCCTATGATATCGGATATGGTGGTCTGGATCACGTAATTGCTTCCGGCGATGATATCAATATGCTTGTTCTTGACACAGAGGTTTATTCAAATACCGGGGGCCAGGCATCGAAAGCGACGCCGGTGGGAGCGATTGCGAAGTTTGCTGCCTCTGGAAAGCGTGTTCGGAAGAAAGATCTTGGTTTGATGGCAATGACCTATGGCTATGTGTATGTTGCACAGGTCGCAATGGGTGCCAACCAGAACCAGTTTCTGAAAGCGGTTCGTGAAGCGGAAGCTTATCCCGGACCCAGTGTGATCATTGCCTATTCCCCATGTATCAATCACGGTTTGAGAGGTGGAATGGGAAGTACACAGCAACAGACCAAAGATGCCGTTGAGGCCGGTTACTGGCAGCTGTATCGCTACAATCCGATGCTTGAAGCAGAAGGAAAGAATCCTTTCCAGCTGGACAGCAAAGAGCCCGATTGGTCAAAGTTCCAGGACTTCCTGAATTCAGAAGTGCGTTTCAGCTCCCTGCAGAAGGCTTTCCCAAGAGAAGCCGGTGCACTCTTCCAGGCTGCTGAGGAGAATGCCAAATGGCGTTACAATTCATACAAGCGCCATGCAACAATGGATTATGCCCAATAAGCTTGCTTTGTTCATAATTGCCAAAGGGCTGCCTGTTTCAGGCAGCCCTTTTTGTTATTCGTTAATTTGTTGATTGGTTACGCATTAAAATATTGATAGCTGGAAAAATTACTAAAGGTTATTGTTATATATTGCTCGTTGCTAAACTTCAAATACCTTATAGCCAATCATCTAATCAACAAATCAACGAGTAATCAACAAATCAACGAGAGGATTAAAGCCTTGGATTGTAGGCAGCGCTAAAATCAGAACCAAATGTATAGCTGATTCCAATACTACCGGAAACGTTATAGGATGTGGCTTGCTGTGACTGTTCCAAAAGGATCTCTTCAAGGG
>SKSI01000123.1 GCA_007123065.1 Bacteroidales bacterium | reverse complement strand
GGGAATAGTTGTGTACATTTGCAATTTTAAAAGAACAAGTTCGTAATCTTATAAACCATTCAGAGATATGGTTCGAATAGCTTTTGTTTTTTCATTTATTGTACTTTTCGCGACACCGGCCGGAAGCCAGGAGCCTGGTGAAGTCATTAACAGGTCGGAAACTGTCCAGTATATAGACGGGCGGCCCTATTATATGCACGCTGTATTGCAGGGGCAAACCCTGTATGGCATCTCGCGTGCTTATGGCGTTACCCAGCAGGATATCATTCGTGAGAATCCTGACCTTGAAGATGGTTTACGCTATGATCAGATCATTCGAATTCCAGTGATTGAAAAACAACCTGATGTTGAACAGAAGATAGTTGCCACTGCGCCCGATCCGGAAGGGGCATATATTGAGCATCGTGTAAAAAGACGGGAAACATTGTTTGGGCTTTCTCAAAAATATTCAGTATCGATCGAGCAAATTCTTTATTACAACCCATCTGCCCGCGGTAGTCTTCAGATTGATCAGGTTTTACGAATCCCTCTGGCAAAGATCAGTCTTGAAGATGAACCGGTCAATGAAGTGCTTTCTGTACCTGAAGATAGTGATTACATCTATCATTCTGTTAAGGCCGGTGAGACTTTTTTCGGAATCACAAGGCAGTATGGTGTCAGCGAATCGCAACTTAAGGAGATAAATCCCGAGCTGGAAGAAGGATTAAAAGCAGGAATGCGTATCCGTATACCGGCAAAGGAAATTGCCGAACAAACCGAAAAAGAAGCCCCCGGCGCTTATATTACCATATCCCGGCAGACATATGCTGTGCCGGAAAGAGCGGTTGATGATGACTGTTTTGATTTTGAACCGGGGGGTGCTTATCATGTCGCGTTGTTGATCCCGCTCTATCTTGAAGAGTTGCTTGAAAATCCTGATACCATAATGGAAGAGCGTTTTGGAGATCGTTTCGGGTTACAACGTTCTGATGATACAGATGCAGCGGTCCGGGAAGAACCCCGGAAACTAAGAGACAAACTTGAGCCCGGACACAAGTCATACACCTTTCTCTCATATTATCACGGCGTGTTAATTGCGCTTGATTCAATCAGGGACCGTGGGATAGATATTACCCTGCACGTATATGATGTGTGTCAGGATGTTGATAAAGCAAGAAAGGTAACAGAGCTTGACGGGTTTGAAGATATGGATCTGATCATTGGCCCATTCCACCGTCAGTCACTCAGTCACATCGCAGCATATGGCAATCGGCACGATATTCCTGTCATATCGCCTTTACTTGCTGACAACAGACAGCTGCAGGGCTTTCCAAACCTGATCAAATCCACACCTGCACTGGAAACCATGCTGGATGGTTTGTCAACCCATATTTCACAAAACTACCCGCATCAGAATATAATTATTGTTCATAATCAACAGCCTGGTGCCGCTGTTTTGATTGAATCATTTCAGGATACATTGCTTACGCAGGTTGCTCTGGTCAATGCGTTTTATGATAGCCTGAACCTTGCACGGATAAATGGCTATTTCTTTAATGGGACCCTTGTGGGAAGCAGGCAAACCAACCTCATTGTGATGCCTGACACGGTTTCTGTTATGATTCCTGTCAGGGATGCATCACGCCAGGAGATTAGGCTGCCGAAACCTTACAACGTACAGGAAGTAATATACCGCTATGAGGGGATGGATGGTGTGCTTAAAAAGATGCGCCCTGACAGGGAAAATGTCCTCATTACCCTGATCAGCGGAGAGCCTTTCCTGTCAGACTACCTGCGACAACTGCATGCAAAACGCCACAACTATGATATAACTGTTTTCGGGATCCCCGAATGGCAGGAATATACCAGTATTGAGACAGACTACTTTCAGAATCTGAAGGTTCATATCTTCAGTCCCTTTTTTTATGATTACCGCGATCCACACATCCGGGATTTTGTTCTCCGATATCGCGAGTTATTCCGCACAGAGCCCGCGGTAGATGCATTTAAGGCAGCCCAGACTGCTTATTTCTTCTTTGAAGCACTGAGCCTATACGGAAACAACTTCATGCGTTGTATGGCACTTTTAGATGATGCCTCCGTGGAAATACCATTTTCCTTTTCACAGCCATTTGGCAGTGAAAGTGGTTGGGAAAACAGGCACTTTCATATAAGCAGGATCAAGAATTACCGCTGGGTGGATGTTCAAAGGCCTTTGGAGGTTGCACGCTCCGCGGATTGATTTCCTTTATCTCAGGTCGATCACCTCGATCCCGGGATAGTCATCCGGGTTGAAATCAAATAATGAACCGGGAATGTCCGGGTTTATTTCATTTTTTGTTATGGTGTAGGAATAGGAGCCACCCTGTCTGTCATAAGCAACAATGTAAGCGATCAGTTTGCTGTTTTTATCAATCGCCACCCGGTATTTTGAAAATGCAGTATGTGGATCTGCCGGCACCAGATCAATCACATCCACTGTTTTGTTACGATAAACTTCCTGTCTGATCCATAACGGGTGGAAGTTATCCCGGTGATGCTCAATCAGGGAAATGGGTGTTAGCATGCCCTCTGTTTCCAGAATATCGCTGATGTGGACCTCATTGATGTCCTCCAGAAAGGACCACGCAGTGATACCATCTGATATGAATAAGCTGCCATTCAGTTTCATTCGGTATTTGTTGCCTTTTGTGTAAAGGTAGCCGCCCTCACCCATACTGCTGCCAAAATCGGTTGCTGATGCGGCATATTCAAATTCTGAATAAAAAGTTTCAAAAGAATGGAATCTGTCACGGGCGTCAGCAAGAATGTCCAATGCTTTTTCTTCATAAATGCCGGTAATTGTGTCTTCTGCCTGATATGCAGAAGGCCATAACAGGGTGAAAAAAAGAATGATCAGCAATTGTTGCATTACAAAAATATTTTAATTGTGGAGGCTGGTACGGACCAGTCAGCTTAATAATCTTTGTGCAAAATCTGTTCCAGACTTGCTTCATCTTTGATTTTGACTTCCCGGGCTTTGCTGCCTTCGAATGGACCAACAATACCGGCGGCTTCAAGCTGGTCAATGATACGCCCTGCGCGGTTGTATCCAAGTTTAAGCTTGCGTTGTATCAGGGAGGTAGAGCCCTGCTGGGTAGCTACAATGATGCGTGCTGCTTCATCAAAAAGTTCGTCACGGTCGGTTGGATCCAGAGCTTCCGTGGCTGAGGATTCATCTTCCAGATATTCGGGTAGATGGTAAGCTTCAGGGTATGCACGTTGCGAACCAATGTATTCGGTGATTCTTTCAATTTCAGGGGTGTCGATAAAGGCACACTGCAGACGGATCAGATCGCTGCCGGTTGAAAGTAACATGTCGCCGCGACCGATCAGCTGGTCGGCACCGCCACTGTCGAGAATGGTTCTGGAGTCTACTTTAGCAGTTACTCTGAAAGCGACTCGTGCCGGGAAGTTTGCCTTGATGGTGCCGGTAATGATGTTTACTGAAGGCCTTTGCGTGGCAATAACGAGATGAATGCCAACAGCCCTCGCCAGTTGTGCAAGCCTTGCAATTGGGAGTTCAATCTCTTTGCCTGATGTCATGATCAGATCGGCAAACTCATCAATAAAGAGGATGATATAAGGCAGAAACCGGTGGCCGTGATTTGGATTCAGGCGGCGTGCGACAAATTTGGCATTGTATTCCTTGATATTTCGGGCTTGCGCATCCTTGAGCAGGTCATAGCGGTTATCCATCTCTACGCAAAGGGAGTTGATGGTACGGATCACTTCACGTGTCTCCGTAACGATGGCTTCTTCCGTATCGGGCAGTTTTGCAAGAAAATGCCTTTCAATCTTCGAAAACAGGTTCAGTTCAACCTTTTTGGGGTCAATCAGCACAAATTTTACGTATGCCGGGTGCTTTTTGTACAAAATGGAGGCCAGTATGGCGTTGAGGCCTACGGATTTGCCCTGACCTGTTGCTCCTGCCATCAGCAAGTGCGGCATCTTGGTAAGATCTGCAATGAAGGTTTCATTGGCGATGGTTTTTCCCAGCCCGATTGGCAACTCAAAGGAGCTGTTTCTGAAGCGCTCGCTGCTAAGAACAGAACGCATTGAGACGATCTCCGGATTGCTGTTGGGTACCTCAATTCCAATGGTCCCACGGCCGGGAATTGGCGCAATGATCCGGATGCCCAGGGCCGACAGGCTTAAAGCAATATCGTTTTCCAGGTTTTTGATCTTTGAAATACGTATCCCTGGTGCCGGTATAATTTCATACAGTGTAACCGTTGGACCCACGGTTGCCTTGATTTTGTCAATATCAATGGCATAGTTTTTCAGTGTGTCGATGATCCTGTTTTTATTGCTCTCGAGCTCCTCTTTGTTGATCTGTATCTGACCGCTGCCCCGATCATCGAGAAGATTGAGTTCTGGTACTTTGTAATGGGGCAGATCCAGGGTCGGGTCATATTCTCCCAGTTCGGAGAGGTCCGGCATGCCATCCCGGTCGTCTGAATATGGTGTGTCGATCGACTGATAATCGGATCCTGTTACTTTTTCCTTGCCGACCTCAACTTCCCATTCCGGTTCTGCTTCATCTTTGCTTTGCTGATTTCCTTCCTCATGATTCGCTGTTTCGGGATCAAGAGGAATGGGCTGCATCACTTCTTCCTCCTGACCGGAATCCGGTTCGAACCTTTCTTCCTGATCGTCATCAAAATCAAAATCAATATTTTGTTTATTATCTGTGAAATCAGATCCGGAATCATCTGTTGAATTTTCTTCTTTTTCAGATGAGGTGTCCTCTTCACCAGGGATGGTTATCGTGCTGTTATCTGAACCGGATTCGCTTTCTTTAGAGCTCTTTTTAAATGATAGTGCAGCAAACATCTTAATAAAAGACCTTCCCAGTACCTGAAAATTCGGGTCAAATATGAGAATTAAGAAAGTTCCGAGTGTAAACAACAGCAGGATGGCTGTTCCGGCATACCCAATCAGTCCGTATAGCCATTGCGTACTGATGTAACCGAAAAACCCTCCCAGAATAGTTAACAGATCATCTGCAGTAATAATAAATCCAAAGAAAACAGAAAGCCAAACGACGAAAAACAGGGAATACAGGATCACCTTCTGCAGTGAGAACAAATGATCCCTGATAAGCAGCCGTGTGCCAATGGCAAAGAATATCGGCAAAAACAGGAATGCCGATACGCCAAATCCCATTTTGATAAAAAGGTGTGCAACGATCGCGCCTACGCGCCCCATCATATTATCAACTATAATGGAACTGTCTTTCAACAATGCCCAGTTGATGGATCTGCCATCTACCAGGTAATCGTAGCTTTTCCAGGTAAGCAGATAGGAAATGAATGCGAGAAATAAAAAAAATGAAAATAAGATAAAAAACAGTCCAAAGGCTTTGCTTAACCTCTGATCTTTAAAAAAATCACCCAAAGAAAGCGGCCTGAATTTTTGTCCCGGCTTTTTATTTCCAGGCTTTTTCTTATTTGATTTGAAGGTATTCTTCTTGATACTTGACGTTAAGGGCATGCGGTTTTCTTTGAGTGTGAGAAACAAACAAAATTAACAAATTGTAGATTAAAACCCCAATGTTTTTAACATCGATTTGTAGCTCTGTTCTTTGGCGAAAAGTTTGGTATTGTATTCTCCTTCGTCGTCCTTGTCGATGATCACAAGTTTTGGTGCAGGAATGAGGCAGTGTTGCAATCCGCCAAATCCTCCAAGGGTTTCCTGGTAAGCGCCCGTATGGAACATGCCGATGAATTGTGTGACATCTTTCCTGATTTTTGGCAGGAAGATGGCATTTGAATGGGCTTCCGCATTGTAATAGTCCTGGCTGTCGCAGGTGAGTCCTCCAAGGTTCACGCGCTGGTATTCATGTTCCCAATTATTAAGCGCCAACAGAATAAAACGTTGTTTTGATGCCCATATATCCGGAAGCGTAGTCATGAAGCTGCTATCAATCATATTCCATAACTCTCTGTCGTTCTGTTGCTTTTGGTCAAGGACAGAATAGAGCACTGCCCCGCTTTCACCTACGGTAAATGCACCGAACTCTGTGAAAATATCGGGTTCAGGCACATCGTTCTGGTTGCAGATCATCTTAATTTGGGCAATAATCTCCTCAGTCATGTATTCATAGTCATATTCAAATCCAAGTGAATTCTTGATCGGGAAACCTCCACCAATATTCATGCTGTCCAGTTCCGGGCAGATCTTCTTCAGATCACAGTAAACATTGACACATTTTGACAACTCATTCCAATAATAGGCATTGTCTTTAATTCCTGTATTGATGAAAAAATGAAGCATTTTCAGTTCAAAACGCTTATCGTTTTTGATATTGGCTGTATAATAGGGAACAATATCCTTGTACCTGATGCCAAGTCTGGAAGTATAAAACTCAAACATCGGTTCTTCTTCTGCTGCGATCCGGATACCCAGCTTGCATTTTCTGTCTTTTCGTATCAGCTTATCGTATATTTTGATCTCATCCTTGTTGTCGAGAACAGGAATGGTGTTGACAAAGCCATTGTTGATCAGGTCACTTACCTTCTCCATATATAAAGGCCGCTTAAAACCGTTGCAGACAATATATCTGGATTTATCGATCAAGCCAATTTTCAGCAACTCTTCCACAATATAAATATCGAATGCCGATGATGTTTCAATATGGATATCGTTCTTTAGTGCTTCTTCCAGAACAAAAGAGAAATGAGAGCTTTTCGTGCAGTAACAATAATGGTATTCGCCGTTATAGTCTACCCTGGCCATGGCAACATTGAACATCCTCTTTGCTTTTTGTATCTGTTGGCTGATCTTTGGCAAGTAACTTATCTTCAAGGGAGTACCATACTGTTTCACCAGGTCCATCATACAGATATCGTGGAAATACAGTTCGTTGTCAATCACTTTGAATTCCTCCTGCGGAAAGTCAAAGGTTTGTTCGATCAGGTCAATATACTTGTTTTTCATTACGGAGAGGTTGAAAAATGAACAAATAACCAAAAAGTAATAAAGATGGATGACAATCAGAATCTTGATCCGTCTTTGTTACTTTTTGCCTGAGTAGCAAATATAAAACAAAAGATGTGTTTATGAGTGGATTTTTATGACGGTGGATGAAAATTTATCTGATAACCCGCATACTTTTGTCAAACCTTATGCTGCGGGGGAAGTTTTTTGCCGGGTCAAGAGAAAGCCAGACAAACATTGCCCTGCCTACAACATGATCTTCCGGGACAAATCCCCAGAACCGGGAGTCGGCTGAGTTGTGCCGGTTATCACCAATCATCCAGAAGTAATCCATCCGGAAAGTATAAGATGATACCTCTTCACCATTTATAAAAATCTGGTCACCATCGACAAGTAATTCATTTCCTTCATAAACAGATATGATTCTTTCATAGAGAACGATGTTTTCTGTATTGATATCGATGGTGCTTCCCTTTGCGGGGATGAATAGTGGGCCAAAGTTATCCTCATTCCATGAGAAACGCGGATCGTGCGGAAAGATGTGTCGCTCCCTTTGGTCTTGCCTGCGCGTGGCTTTTTCAACCTCTGTAACGTTTGAAAGCCTCGCGATTTCGTTGGCTGCATCCTCTGTCATTGCCATCTTATAATTGCCCCTGCCTGTCTGTCCCCATTCGGTAATATTGAGACGTGTGATTGCACGTTGGGAAACAGGGGTTCCGTCGCTTACAACCCGGTAATTGTGCTGCGTGTCTGGGGGGTCTTCCAAAACTTGTCCGTTAATATGAATGACTCCATTCTTCATTAAGATGGTGTCACCAGGAATCCCGACACAACGTTTGATATAGTTTTCCCGCTTGTCAACCGGGCGGGCGGTGATATCGTAGTTTCTCCAGATCTGTTCTCGTCCGTGCACCCTGACAAGGTCATAATAACTCTGGTTCTGCAATTGCAGTGCTACCGTGTCTCCTTCGGGATAATTAAAAACGACCAGGTCGTTGTTACGGACTTTCCGGATGCCGGGGTAGCGGTAATGGGGTAATCTGATCCATTCGAGGTAAGATTTGGTATGATCGGTAAGCGGAAGTGTATGATGTGCAAACGGAAATGCCAGGGGTGTTTGCGGTATTTTCGGACCATAGGCGATTTTGCTTACAAACAAGTAATCACCTACCAGCAGCGATTTCTCCATCGAGGATGTAGGGATGGTATAAGCTTCAAGCAGAAATGTGCGGATAATGGTTGCGGCAATTACGGCAAAGATGATGGCGTCGGCCCATTCGCGTGCTGCCGATTTTTTGATTTTGGGTAATTTTTGTGGATGTGTGTATTGTTCTTTATTAGAAAAACCAAGGTAGGGCAAGAAGATGAAAGGAACCAGAACGCCCAGGGCTTGTTCACCCAGGCCGTCCTTGCGAAAACATTTCAGTGTTTCCACCACCATCAGCAATACCGTAAAGACATTGATAAATGGTATCAGGATGAAAACGTACCACCACAGAGGTTTGTCGATCACCTTCATCCAGATGTAAATGTTGTAAAAAGGTATTATGGCTTCCCATCCTTTATAACCGGCTTTGATGAAAATTTTCCACAAACCGGCCAATGAGGCCAGAAAAAACAGGATTGTCAAAATCATATAAATGCTCATAGCTGGTAAAATTTTTGCAAATTATTTTTTAAAGATTCAGCATATCCTGCATCGTAAAGATGCCTTCTTTATTATGCACCCATTCGGCTGCCAGAATTGCCCCTTCAGCAAATCCGCTTCTGTTGTGGGCTGTATGCCTGATCTCAAGGTTATCAATTACCGAGTTGTAGCTTACCACGTGTGTTCCGGTTATGTTTTCGATTCTATATGATTTAACCGGTAACACATTGGCGGGCAGTTTTTCAGATGCATCGCCCCACTGGTCGAGTGATCGGCGTGCGTCAATGATATCTTTTGCAAGGGTGATGGCCGTTCCGCTAGGGGCATCAAGTTTTTCGGCGTGGTGGGTTTCGATGATTCGAGGTTGGTACCCATCCATTTCTGCGACCATGCCGGCAAGTTTTTTATTGAGTGCAAAAAAAATGTTGACACCGATACTGAAATTTGAAGCATAAAAAAGTGTTTGTTTTTTCGCCAGGCATAGTTTTTTAATACCTGGAAGATCGTTGAACCAGCCTGTTGTGCCGCTTACGACCGGGACACCGGCATCAAAGCATCTGCGGATATTTTCTGATGCTGTTTCGGGTGTGGTGAACTCAATGGCGATATCACACCCATTGAGTTTGTTGCCTTTTATTTGCCAATCTGTATCATTATCGATGATCAGCGAGATGTGATGCTTTCTGGCGAGGGCTGCTTTTTCAACAGTTTTGCCCATTTTGCCATAGCCAATCATTGCAATATTAAGGTTATGTCTCACCATAATTAAAATTTTAATGTGAGTCTGATTTGTGTTGTATGTATTGATTTTCGTGATTGTCCGGGCGTCGGCATCAGTCCGGGTTGTATGCCCATACTCAGGTTTTCTCCAACATCAAAATTCATCAGGTGTGCGTCAACGCTGGCGTCCAGAATGTTGAGCAAATACAAAGCGCCAGCAATCATGTAATTGATCTCCAGGTTGCGCCTGTAGTAATTCATTGCCCGTTCAATCACTTCGGTTGAGTGTAACGGAAAATCGTCGACCGTGTGTGGGTTGCCGTCCACTCTCGCGATCCAGGCCTGGCGCCATTTGTCGTAGTTGCTGCTGTTAAAGTCGATAAAATAGATTAAAGTGCCAAATCCGGCATAAATAACTGGCACCTTCCAATACCTGCCGTTATAAATCTGTCCCAGACCGGGAAGCGTGGCAGAAAGCATTGCTGCTCTTGAGGGAGAAGGGTGAAAAGGCTCTTCTTCGACCTGTTGTGTTGATGCATTGTTGGGTGTTTGTGCCGTTAGCCGGGAAGCGGGTAAAATGACGAGGCCAATAAATAAGCCGAGCAACAACACAACACAGTTCGGTCCGCATGCTTTCTTCTTATTTGTAAAGAATTGATTGATATGTGTTTTGTGCTTCAATGTGAGTTGGTCTTAGCCTTATTTTTTAAGGATGTCAGATATTCTTTGCAGCTCTTGTTCCGATTTGAATCTGAAGGTGATGCTTCCTTTGCCTTTTGCCATGCTTTTTATCTGAACACGGGTGCTGTAAAGATTCTCCAGTTCATTCTGAATTTGACGCCATTCATCCTTAATTGCACTTTTTCCGGTTTTCTTTTTCCTGTTTTCTGTCGGATCAGTTTTGGATCCTTCGTTCAGATTTTTGATGATCTCCTCCACTTCGCGCACTGACAGTTCCTGAGCTATAATATCCTGGTAAAGTTCGATCTGTGTTAGCGTGTCATCAATACCCAGCAGCACTTTAGCATGTCCGGTGGTGATCAGTTCCTGGCGCAGTCCGACCTGAATCTCTCCGGGTAGCTTAAGCAATCTGAGGTGGTTGGCTATTGACGGCCGGCTTTTACCAAGCTTCTCGCTGAGCATGTCCTGAGTAAGTGAATGGTTGTCGATGAGCTGTTTGTACCCCAGGGCAATTTCGACCGGATTCAGGTTTTCCCTTTGTATGTTTTCAACGATTGCCATTTCAAGCATGGCTGTATCTTCAGCGGCTATAACATAGGCTGGAATTTTGGTTAGTCCGGCCATTCTGGATGCTTTGACGCGCCGTTCACCCGAGATGAGCTGCAGTTTATTGTCTTCTTGTTTCCGGAGTGTTACAGGTTGTATCACACCCTGTTCTTTGATGGATGCAGCGAGGTCATTCAATGCTTCTTCGTCAAAGTCTGATCGGGGCTGAAAGGGGTTAACTTCAATAATGTCAAGCGGAACCATACCGATAGTACCCACGGGTAGCAGGTCTTTTTCAATATCGTAAACGGGTTGCGGCTCTGCACCCGAACCATCAAGCAGTGCACCCAATCCTTTTCCTAATGCGCGTTTTTTGGCATTCATATATCTATAGGTTTATCTTTTTATCACTTTCCTGCATTTTGGTCAGTCCGTTTTTTTGGAGGATTTCCCTGGCAAGGTTCAGGTGGTTCAGTGAGCCACGGCTTTGTGCATCGTGCATAATAATGGTTTCACCAAAGCTGGGTGCTTCACCAAGTTTGATATTTCGATAAATGATGGTATCGAATACCAGATCCTGGAAATGCATTCTTACTTCTTCCACAACCTGGTTTGCCAGCCGCAGGCGCGAGTCATACATGGTGAGCAGGATGCCTTCAATTTCAAGTTTGGTATTTAATCTTGACTGTACAATTTTAATTGTATTCAGCAACTTTCCAAGGCCTTCCAGGGCAAAGTATTCACATTGCACGGGTATAAGCACCGAGTCGGCGGCTGTTAAGGCGTTTACGGTAACCAGACCCAGAGAGGGGGAACAGTCAATGATGATGAAATCGTAGTCATCCCTGATTCCGTCAATCACCTTGCGCATCATCATCTCTCTGTTGGGGAGGTTGATTATCTCGATTTCTGCACCTACCAGGTCAATGTGTGCCGGTAGCAAATGGAGATGCGGTGTTGATGTCTCAATAATGATGTTTCTGGCTTGTACATCATCGATGATACATTCGTAAATGCTTGTTTTTACGTGCTTGGGATCCACCCCGACGCCGGAGGTGGCATTTGCCTGGGGGTCTGCATCTATCAGCAGGGTTTTGTATTCCAAAACAGCAAGGCTCGCTGCCAGGTTTATTGCTGTTGTTGTTTTTCCTACTCCACCTTTTTGGTTCGCTATGGCGATAACTTTAGTCATATTTTGATTTATGATGTGTATAAATAACGATACAATTTTCGAATTCTTGTAGTGATTTTCAGATGATATGAACAAAGAGAAAATATACCTGAAGCTTTTTGGCTTCTGCAAATTTACAACTTCTTATTGCAATTGTTCCTGTGTCCAGTCAATCTCTGATCCCAGCAGGCTGTGTGGAATGAAATAGATGGCGAGCAGGATGATTGCTGCCACCAATACCCAGGTACGATGGTTGGGGTTGTTTCTGGTTTTAAAGAAAGCCACGATCCAGAATATCAGGGCAAATGCAGTTTTATTATCTGTCAGGTCCGTTCCCAATGGCCAACCTGTCCACCAGTCTCCAAAAGCATATTTCTGCACTATTGGTCCGAAGATCAGACCTCCACCCACGAAAGTGATGAGCGTCAGGAGGGTATACAAATATGTTTTTTCCTTTCCACCGGCTGCTATTGCAGCTCTGTTGCTGAACAACATTGCTGCAAACATCAGCAGGATGTGCGGAATCATAGCCCATGCGGGAACATTATTGCGGAACCTTATGGTTATGGGATACGCTGTGAGTTTCACTTTCTCTTGCTCAGTCTGCAATACGATCTGGTAGTTTACCTTGCCTGCTGCCGGTTGATTGGGTATGTATGCAATAAGTTGATCGCCAACTCTTACAAGGTTTAGAGTGTCCCAATCTTCATGACTGGGATATCGTTTGTATCTGAAATATCCATCAATGTTTTCATCCGGTACATCAATGGCCACGGGAGCATCTGTTGGTCTGTGGAAGGAGCGACGCAGTGAGAATTCAATCTCCTGCTCTGCTATTGTAATACTGTCTCTCACCGGTTTCGTAGGGCCGGTTTGTCTCTGAAATATGGAGCTTGTAACCGTTATGATGATAGCCAGTGCCCAGAAAAGTATCTTTTTCATTTTAATTTGGTTAGGGGATTATGGATGTAAAATGTTCCAGGATTCTTGAATAGTAGATGGCATCATAGATAGCCTGTTGTATGTTTGTTCGGATGTTTTTTTCAATGAGCTTTCTGTTGTTCATATCCGGATAGGTGCGGTTTGACAGAAAGACAAAAACGAGGTTTTCCATCGGGTCGGCCCAGGCCAGGGTTCCGGTAAAGCCGCTATGACCAAAACTTAACGGTGAAGCACTTTCGCAGGCCGGACCGGGCTCATCGCGATTCAGCGCGGGTTTGTCAAACCCCAGTCCGCGACGGTTTTCATTTTCAAGATATTGTACCCGTGTAAACTCCCTGATGGTTTTGTGATCAAAATAATGTGTGCCACCGTAGTTGCCTCCATTCAGGAAAAGCTGCATCAGTATGGCGACATCCACTGCATTTGAGAACAATCCTGCATGTCCGCTCACACCGCCCAGCATGGCAGCAGTCATGTCGTGAACATGTCCGTGTACGACCTGTCTGCGCCAGATAGTATCTTGCTCAGAAGGTATGATGCGTGAAGGCTCGAAACGTTTAAGTGGCAGATAACCTGTGTTGGCCAATCCCATATGCCTGTAGAGGGTGTGCTCAAGATATCGGTCAATTCTCTGTCCGGTAAGCTCCTCAATCATTTCTGCAAGCAGGATAAAGCCCAGATCGCTGTATCTGTATTGTTGTTTTTCGAGCAGATCAGAATCAGAAATCCGGGTAAAAATGGTATCACGGAAGCTGTTGTTTATGTAAAGTCCATCTGCAATCCTTGTATGATAAGCGCCTGACCTGCTTGCCTCGTAAATGCCGTCAATGTAGCTTCCATTGTCGATGGTAGACATATAAAACGGAATCCAGGGTGTTAACCTGGCCTGATGTGCCAGCAAATCCCGTAAAAAAATTTCCCCTTTGTCTGAGTGTCTTAACCATGGCATGTAATCGCCAAGTGTATTGTTGATATCAATAATCCCCTGGTCATATAACTTCATAACAGCTGCCGTAGTGGCTGCGATTTTTGTAATGGAAGCCAGATCATACATATCTGTTTCCCTAACCGGTTGGATGCTGTCATACGTATGGTGGCCAAAAGATTTGTTGTAGATCATTATACCATCCCGGATGATTGCGATCTGGCAGCCGGGATAAGCTCCTTTCCGAATTCCTTCATTGGCGATTGAATCTACACGTTGAAGCAGCTCTGATCGGATGCCTGTTTCTTCTGCTTCTCCAAACCGGATGCGTGTTGGTGTTGGCGTGATGATCCCTGTGCCGGAACGAAAATGCCCGCCGGCTGTAACAGGAAGTTTTCCTGTTGTTTGGATGCCTCCAAAAACTGCCTGAGCGGCTGCCTCTTCAAATGCAAAACCCTCCTGATAGGCAACAAGGATTGCACGAACATCAAGAATATCATCATTAAAATAATCAAGACTATAAGGATTTGCGAAAAGATTCAGTACAATATCCTGTTGCTTCGCAAGCCGTGTTACCAAATCCACTGTTTTACCATTAATGCCGTAATTGCGCGACACAAAGAAGCTGTTGTTGTGAATGGATACAAGCACGATGTCATATTCCGATAGTGTGCTGAGCATTTTTTCGGCTCCTTCCGGGCTGTGATATTTGTCTATACCGTAGCAGGATATGGGTGCATACCTGCTTAGCATTCTTTGGAAACGGTTATTGGGCTGATCGCCAATAGCAAGTGCCGCGATTTTTTTGTGCTGTAAATCGGAGAGGGGGATCAGGTTTTTTTCATTGCGGACCAATGTGAGGGCTGCTTCAGCAAGTTTCTTGTTTAGCAGTTGCCCGTTGGTTGTGTTCAGGTTGGTGATCAGATTCCCTGTAGGGGTAAATTGAAATTCATCAAGGCCTGCTTTTTCTTTATAATAGAGGATTTTTTTAGCCTTTAAGCTGACGTATTCTTCTGCAATTGTCCCATCTTCGATGGCCGTTCTGATGGCATGTATTGCTGCCGGCACATCCTCGGGAAGCAATAAAATGTCATTTCCGGCCATCAGTGCGCGCAACTCCAATTCTCCGGGCTTAAAAAAGTCACTCACGCCTCGCATATCCAATGCATCAGTGATGATCAGTCCGTCGAAGCCCATATCGATCTGCAAAAGATTGGTTACGATGTTATGCGAAAGGGTAGATGCAAGCCGGGCTTCTGCTTCCAGCGAAGGCATTTCAAGATGGGCAATCATAATGGACTGCAAACCCTGGTCAATCAGTTCCCGGAAAGGATAGAGGTGGATTGAGTCTATTTCTGCGAACGAATGGCGCAACAAGGGTAAGGTGTGATGGGAGTCTGCATCTGTATCACCGTGTCCGGGGAAGTGTTTGGCGCATGCAATAATACCGGCATCCTGAAGCCCGTGCATGTAGGCAAGGCCTTTGCTGGTTACATTGTAGCGGCATTCTCCGAAAGCCCTGAAGTTGATCACCGGATTGGCCGTATTGTTGTTAACATCTACCACTGGTGCAAAGTTGATATGCACTCCAAGACGTTGCAACTGCCTGCCAATTTCAATACCCATTTTATAAACCAGCTGTTCGTCCTGAATCGCCCCCAAAGCCATCTGCCGTGGAAAAACAATGGTGCTGTCAAGACGCATTGATGGCCCCCATTCTGCATCCATAGCAACCAGCAATGGTGTTTGTACCTGGCTTTGCATCCGGTTGGTAAGCATTACCTGCTCATGTGGCGTACCACGAAAAAAAGCAACTCCACCAATGTTGTATTCCATTACCTCCCGTATAATACGGTTGTCGACATCGGTGTCACGGTTTGTTGGTACTCTGATCATCAGCAGCTGTGCAATGCGCTGATCCAGGGTAAGTGAAGCAAAGACGGAATCTACCCAGGGTGTTGAATAAGACAATGCACTGCCCGGGTAAGGATTTTCAGACCTTATTTCTATAGGGTTTGAGAAAAAAAGTACAACAAACGAGGCCACAGCAACAATCCACTGCGGATATATATTGATTATGCGCATATTATATTATCAGAAAAAGAACTACAATTTAGATGCCATGCAAATATAGCATATTCTCTATTATTTCCGATAGGATGCTTGCTTAAAAATTGCGTGTATTATTTTAATATTTTGACCACCTTCCATTTTCCTGTGCGCAGGTATAGCACTGCAAAAATCCCCAGCAGAGAGAAATATATGACTTCTACAAACCAAACCGCCGGGGCACCGGCATTCATTACAATAGCGAGAAAGAACGCTGTGACAAGATAAAAAGTGATTGCGGCAATTTCGATCAGCAGTGCAATAAAAGTTTTTCCCGTACCGGAAAGTCCGCTGAAAACGATCATCCCAAAAGAAAAAGCAATGAGCGCAATGGAAATGACACGCAAAAGCGGAACCGTGGCTTCAATCAGGTGGGGTTCATCTGTAAAAAATGCAGCGATCTTTTCAGGGAAAAAAAGATTTGCCTGAACAACGACAAAGGAAATACCCACTCCAATCAACAAAACTTTTTTTATCAGAGGAATCACTTCGTCGCTCTTACCCTGTCCAATCAGATTGCTGACCAGGCTGTTGGTTGCTGAACTCAGTCCCCATACCGGAATCATAAGCAACATATAAAAGCTTCTGGTAATGTTTGATGCAGCCAATGCAGTTTCACCGATATGTTCGATCACCATAAAGAATACAAACCAGGCGGAGAACGAAAAGAAGTACTGAAACATCACCGGTACAGCAATTTTAAACAAAGGCTTATAATGCAACCAGTTTGGCTTTGAAAGCCGAAACAGGGCAAATGTGGAGACGCTGCTGTTGTTACAGGTCCAGAAAACGAGAAATATGAAAGTAAAGACTTCCGCAATATTTGTTGCCATGGCAGCACCGGCAATGCCCATCTCCGGCATGCCAAAGTTTCCGAATATTAACGAATAGTCAAGAAAAACATTTAATGATGCCATCAGAACGGTGCTGGCGATAAGTATGTTTGTTCTGGTCGTGCCGATATAAAAGGCATTAAAGGCAATAACAAGAAATCCGAAAAGAAAACCAAAACGTCGATACCGAAGAAAAATAAGGCTTTCTTCGAGTACAGCTTCTGATTGCAAAAACCATTGCAGAAAGGAAGGCGCGAAAAAAGTGAGAACAAGAAACAGGATAATTGCCAGTCCAACCATAAAATACAGGGTATGGTCAAATACCGGTCCCACCAGCCTGAATTTTTTTTCACCGTTTCGTCTTCCGATAATAATTTGGCTACCAATTCCAAACCCTGTGGCAAGCATCACCAGGCACAGATAAAATATGCCACCTATAGCGGCAGCCCCGAGGGTTATTTCACCCAGACGCCCAAGAAAAGCGGTATCTATAACCACCATCAGGTTTTGTGCTACCAGTCCGATAATGATGGGGCCACTGATCCGCCAAATGCTGCGATATGTGTTGCTTGCCTGCGCCATTAACTGATTATGGATTGCCAACTGCCAGAACAAGTCCTTTGAGATATTGTCCTTCAGGATGAAAGATATTGACAGGATGGTCGGCCGGCTGTCCCAGCTGGTGCAAAATTCTGATTTTTCGTCCGGCAAGAATGGCAGCAGCCATAATTGTAGAGCGGAACAGTTGCATATCAACAACTTGCGAACAGCTGAAAGTGAAAAGAATGCCACCGTCTTTGATCACTTTGAGGGCTTCCAGATTTAACCTCTTGTATCCCTGCACGGCATTGTGCTTCACGTGCTGGTGCTTGGCATAAGCGGGAGGATCCAAAATGATAAGATCATAGGTTTCGTAATTGCTTTTCAGAAACTCCATTGCATCGGACGTGACTGACTGGTGGCGGGCAGTGTCTTCAAAATTCAATGCAATATTTTTTTCAGTAAGTGCTATGGCGGGTGCGGAACTGTCAAGAGAAGTAACCTGCAACGCACCCGCGTGCATGGCATAAACGGAGAACCCTCCTGTGTAGCAGAATGTGTTCAGTACCTTTTTTCCTTTCGCATATCTTGCCAGCAATTGCCTGTTTTCCCTCTGATCTATAAAAAAGCCTGTTTTTTGACCCTTTCCGATGTCAATCAGAAAGCGCCGGTTGTATTCGGTGACTTCTATCTCATTGGCATTGCCATAAATAAACTCCCGCGACTCTTTGTCTTTCCAGAATGCAGCAGGAAGCGTTTCCCTGCTCTTGTCGAAGATGCTTTGAAGCTTTTTGCCGTATACTGTTTTCAGGGCCTCTGCAATTGCATCGATAAAGTGGTACAGGCCTGTTGCATGGATTTGAATTACAAGGTGGCCATTGTAGTGATCAATGATCAGTCCGGGCAGATGGTCTCCTTCGCCGTGCACCAGTCTGTACATGTTGGTTTGCGGATTGTTTGTCAGACCTGAAATCTCGCGCAACCGGTACGCAGCGTGAATTTTTTCTTCCCAGAATTCAGCCTCGAATGCCTGAGGCCTTTCGGGAGCAAAAGCGAAAATACGAACTGCAATGGTTGCATCCTGAAAAATACCACTTCCCAGGTATTCATCTTTGTTAGAGAAAACTTCTGCAAGGCAGCCATCATAAACAGGTCCTTCCATTTTCTTGATGGCTCCGCTGAAGACCCAGGGGTGATAACGCCTGACGGCATCATCTTTTCCTGATCTCAATATAATTTTCAGAGATTTTGTCATTATCCGGTATTTGAAATCGCAAAAGTAATGAAAATTGATCCGGTCTTGTGAATGCTTCAGTTATTTGATCAGCAATTCATGCATCTTATTGTCTTCAAGGAAAAGCTCAAGCTTGTCTCCCGACTTAACCGGTCCTACACCTGCCGGTGTGCCGGAAAAAAGGAGGTCGCCAATTTTCAGTGTCACATATTTTGACACGTGAGCGATAAGTGTATCTGGCGGGTGTATCATCTCAGCCGAACGTCCGCTCTGGACAGTTTTCCCGTTTTTTTTTAATAAAAAGTGGATGTCTTCCCGATTTTTCAGGTCATCAATTGGTACAAAGTTACTTACTGCTGCAGAACCGTCAAAAGCTTTCGCCACCTCCCAGGGGTGTCCCTTTTCTTTGCATAGCTTCTGAATATCGCGGGCTGTGAAGTCAATACCAACACCGACTTCCTTGTAGTATTTAGATGCAAAGCGAGGCTGAATATGCTTGCCCAGCCTGCATATTTTTATCACCAATTCTATCTCATAATGAATTTCTTTTGAAAAATCAGGATAATAAAAGGGCAGTCCCGCCCGAATCAGAGCCGTCTCAGGCTTCATAAAGAACATGGGCGCTTCCGGTGTTGTATTGTTCAACTCGGCAATGTGTTCCTGGTAGTTTCTGCCGATACAGATTATTTTCATGGTGATTATTGCTCTTTTATGATCATATTTCCCTTATCAAAACCTCGCATGATAATCGACCTTATTACCTGTTTTGTGGAAAGCGGGAAGTCGGCTTTCATCATCCAGTCAAAGTACTGAGGCTCTCTTGCAAAGACATCTTCCACAAGTTTACCTTTGTGTTTGCCAAATTTAAAGACCTCCTTGCCGGCTTTGTTATAACCGATATGGCCTACCAGGTCGGCATTGTTGTGATTATAAGAAAAATCGTGCAATGCCTGGATTTCATTTGTTATCGGTATGTTTGTCGTTCCGTCTTTCTCTTCGTATGGAACACCTTCATAGCGTTCGATTTGTGACAGCAAAACTTCGTATGTGGCTTTGGTATCTGCTTCAGCAGAGTGTGCATCAACAAGGTTTTTGCCGCAATAAAACTTATATGCAGCGCGGAGTGTTCTGGGCTCCATTTTGTGAAAAATATTCTGCACATCAACCAGGCGTCGTTTTTTGATGTCGAAGTTGATCCCGCATCTTAGAAATTCTTCAATGAGCATGGGGATGTCAAACTTGTTTGAATTGTAACCGGCCAGGTCACAATTGTGCAGAAAATCGTTCAGTTGATTTGCAATCTGCTCAAAGGTAGGAGCATTAGCAACATCCAGGTTGGTGATGCCATGAATTTCAGTAACCTCCGGCGGAATGGGGATGCCCGGATTGATAAGTTTGGTCATTGATTCGGTGCCACCGCCCGGCAGCACTTTGTAAATGCTGATCTCTACAATGCGATCTTTCACCACATTGGTGCCGGTGGTTTCCAGGTCAAAAAAAGCAATAGGACGCGTGAGTTTAAGTTGCATAATCGTTGTGTTTGTGTAAATGGAAATTTTATACGAAAATACAACAAATCTCAGCGTCCTTCTGCCTAAATATTCTGGTTTACATCAAATTGTTCAAGATTTTCTGCCACTTTTTGCAGGAACATGCCACCCAGCGCGCCGTCAATGACCCTGTGGTCGCACGAAAGCGAAAGTACCATCCGATTGCGGATAGCGATGTGGTCACCATCGGGAGTTTCCACAACAACGGGTTTTTTCTCTATCATGCCAACACCCAGGATGGCCGCTTGCGGCTGATTGATGATCGGAGTTCCCATAAGGGCTCCAAATGTCCCGAAATTTGTAAGGGTGAAGGTGCCACCCTGTATTTCATCCGGTTTCAGCTTGTTGTCACGGGCTCTTTGTGAAAGATCATTCACCTCTTTGGCTATGCCAAGCAGGCTTTTATGATCTGCATTATAGATCACGGGAACGATGAGATTGCCATTTGGCAATGCAGCTGCCATTCCCACATTTATATTTTTTCTTTTGATGATATTGTGTCCGTCTACTGAAACATTGACATCCGGATAAGCACGCAATGCTTTGGCAATTGCATCGATAAAGATCGGAGTAAATGTGAGTCGCTCTCCATCACGCTTTTGAAGGATGGCTTTGTTCTTCTCCCGCCATTTTACAACTTTCGTCATATCAACTTCGCGGATGATGGTTATGTGAGCCGATGTGTCGAGTGATTGTACCATATGGTCGGCTATCAGCCTGCGCATACGGTCCATCTCCACCACCTGATCACCGTCGCTAACAGAAATGTTCTGTGGTGCAGGTTTTGAAGTCTTGCTTGTCGGCTTGCTCTGTGCTGCGGTTTCTTGTTTTGCTTCTGGGTCTCCTTTTTGTGCTGTTTGGGCAGGTTTCTCTGAACGTGTTTTCAGGTAAGATAACAGGTCATCTTTTGTCAGACGTCCATTTTTACCGGTTCCGGGAATGCCGTCAAGCTCATCACTAGCAATCCGTTCTTTCCGGGCAATGCTGCGCACCAGAGGAGAGTAGAATCTATCCCCTTCACCTTTACGTTCAGGGGGGAGGGAAGTGTCAGCATCATCTTGCTTCCTGTCCGGGGCAGATTTTTCGGAAACAGGTTCTTCGGCGTTATCAGCGGATGATGTTTCCTCCGTACTTTCATCTTCTCCTTCACCCTCCGTGTCGATGATGGCGATAACCGTTTCCACTTCAACCGTATCACCTTCGTTGAATAGTTGTTCTTTTAAAACACCTTCGACCGGACTAGGGATTTCCGAATCTACTTTGTCTGTTGCCAATTCTATGATGGGATCATCCAGTTCAATTTTGTCTCCAACCTGTTTTAACCATTTTGTAATGGTGGCATCGGTGATGCTTTCGCCCAGCTTGGGCATCTTTAATTCAAAGCTTGCCATATTTTATTGTTTAAAATGTTCTTAGTTTATAACTGACAAACAAAAAAGATTCTAAAAGGTTTGAATGCACATGATTTTACTTAAGACCATAGATCATCTACACGGATGCGGGTCGCCGGCCCAGGTACCTGTAGCCTTTGATCATAATCTGAAGGTCGTTTTCAATCTTATAGTCTTTGGCATAGAGATTATTCAGGTTTTCTTTGGTATCCCCGGGTAGGTCCCTGTTCTGAATGGCATCGCCGGGATGCAAAATGCTGTTCTTGATGGAAGGTAGGTTTTGTCTGCCTTCTGTTGGATGGTATCCGATCCAGGACAGCTTATTGAAGAGTACGCAGAAGATGTTTTTAATGAATCCCCACCTGTATTTTTGAAATAACAGGTGTATTGGAAACGTAGCCAGCAGCAGCAAGGCGAGGATCAGGTCAAACAGTTTTTTGTGTCGCTTGTTTGCAGGAAGATTGATTGCATTGACATTAATTGTGAAAAGGTCTCCAAATGTATCAATGCTGTTGCTGCCGATGATGTACAGGCTTTCAGGCGGAGCAATTTTGAAATGGACCTGTTTGTTCTGCAGCTTTGACATAGAACTGATAATATCACTGGATGCCATGTTTTCAGCACAAAAGATCACTTCGTTAATGCGGTATATCTCAATAATTTCGTTGATCTGAGCCATCGTGCCGAGGTAGCCTTCCTGATCCGGTTTTTTTGGTTGCAGTGATATGAGGCCGATAAAAGAGGTGTTTCCGCTCAGGCGAAGCATGTTGAGGATGCGCGCTGCTTCTTTGCCGTCACCGGCAATGAGAACACGTTTGCTTGCAGGGCCGCTGACGTGCAGTGTTTTTTCTTTGATTAATGTAAATACGCTGCGGCTCAACAGCATGGAGAACAATGCCCACAAGCTGCCAAGCATGATCAATGCTCTGGAGAAACGCAGTTGTAAAGGCAATAGCGCATAGATGACGAGGATCGCGATCGTGCCCCAAATGATTCCCCTTACAATTCTGAAAAGCCGTATCGGACGGTCATATCCGCCGCTTATGAAGACAGCCGATAACCAGAACAGGATGTAGGCCGGTACCATAAACTGCATATATGCCGGAGGATAATAGGTAGCCTCAGAGGCAAAAACCTGGTGGCTCCAGTAATTGTTCAGGTAATAAAAACCTCCGTATATCAGCGCGGCATCGAGCGCCGGCCAGAATATTCGTTGAAGAAAACGTGCAGCAATGGCTAAAAAGGCGCGGAAGTAGACTGCCAGATTGATCAGGAAGGAGAAAAGGCGTGCATTCTTTTGTGAAAAATGCTTTCGTGCGAAGATGATCATCGCATTGTAGAACACCAGTACGTAGTTGACACTGCTTTTTTTTGTGCTTTCCCCTTTGTAATGGATGATCCTTGCATCCGGATAGTAGTAATTGTTATACCCTGCTTTGATGATCCGATGCGACAAGTCGATGTCTTCACCGTACATAAAGAAATCTTCATCAAGAGCGCCTGTTTGCTCCAGGACTTCCTTTCTAAGCAACATAAAGGCACCCGACAGCACGTGTACCTTGTGTGTTTTATTTGCGTCAAGATAACCGAGATGATAACTTCCAAATGCTTTTGAACGTGGAAACAATGCGGACAATCCGAATATTTTGCTGAATGCTACGCCCGGTGTTGGCAGTCCACGTTTTGATTCGGGCAGGAAACGACCCTGACCGTCAAGCATCTTTACACCAAGTCCACCGGCATCAGGGTGTTCATCCATAAACTGTACCACCTTAGGAAGGGTGTCATCTTCAACAACCGTATCAGGATTCAACAGCAGCACGTATTTCCCTTTTGAGATTTTGATTGCCTGGTTATTGGCTTTGCTGAACCCTACATTTACATTGTTTGCAATAAGCTTCGCCTGTGGAAACTTTTGACGAACCATTTCTACAGAACCATCTACACTCTGATTGTCAACTACGAAGACTTCCATATCAAGTGCTTTCCCTGATTTGAATACTGAATGCAGGCATTGTTCCAGGAAGTACTGCACGTTATAGTTGACAATTATGACAGAAAGCTGCATGGGATTTATTTAATGGTTGTTGCTTCGTAGGCCGTACGATTGATTATCGAGCGTCCGAGAGTCACCTCGTCAGCATATTCAAGTTCATCGCCTATGGCAATGCCACGTGCAATGACCGATATTTTCAGGTTAAAAGGGATAAGTTTCCTGAACAGGTAAAAGTTTGTTGTTTCCCCTTCCATTGTGGTGCTTAATGCCAGGATCACCTCTTTTACAGTGTTTTTATTGTGAAGACGTGACTCGAGTTGCGGAATGTTCAGGTCATCCGGGCCAATCCCGTCAATAGGGGAGATGATGCCACCCAAAACGTGATACAGGCCGTTATACTGACCGGTATTTTCTATGGCAATAACGTCACGGATGTCTTCAACAATGCAGACTATAGAAGGGTCACGCCGCGGCGAACTGCAGATCTCACAGAGCGGACGGTCTGATATGTTCTGGCATTCACGGCAATAAACTACTTCGAGGTGCAGTTGTTGCAGGGTTTCCGAAAAACGGGAAACAGATTCAGAATCTTGCTTTAGGAGATGCAATACGAGACGCAGTGCCGTTTTTTTTCCAATGCCCGGCAGGCGTGAGAACTCCTCAACCGCTGCCTGTACTATTTTCGAAGAGTATGTTTCCAAAACTGCCGCTGTTGTTCGTTTTAAATGCCAAAGTTAATAATAAAAGCGTGGTGTAATAATAAATGTTTGGCTATTTTTGTCCGGTTAATTGAATATTATATCGCCTATGAATCCTCTGCTGATCTTAGCAACATTTCTCATATATACCGCTCTGATATTTCTGATATCACGTCTGACCGTCAGAAAGAAAGCAAATAACGAAGCTTATTTTTTGGGCAACCGAAACTCTCCCTGGTATGTCGTTGCATACGGCATGATAGGCGCTTCGCTGTCCGGGGTTACATTTATGTCAGTACCCGGGCTGGTACAAAGCGAGCAGTTTTCTTATATGGTCCTTGTATTTGGATACCTGGCAGGATATTTTGTGATCGCGAAAATTCTGCTGCCTATTTATTACAACCTCAATCTGACATCCATATATAGCTATCTGGAGCAAAGATTTGGGATGAGTGCTTACAAAACAGGTTCCTTTTTCTTTATTCTGTCGCGCCTTATCGGCACTTCATTTCGTATGTTTCTGGTTGTAATCGTCTTGCAGCGCTTCGTTTTCGATAGCTGGGGTATACCGATGGCCGCAACTGTTTCTTTGTTTATGGTTCTGATTTTACTGTATACGTTTCAGGGAGGGATTAAGACCATCGTCTGGACAGATACTTTGCAAACGACATTTATGATCACCGCTGTTGTTGTGAGTATTTTGATTATTTCCAGGCAACTGGATATGGGCTTACCTGCACTGGCATCGGAGGCAGGATCGCAGGGTTTTACCCGTTTGTTTGTTTTTGACCACAATGATCCCCGATTTTTCCTGAAACAATTTTTTGCGGGGATGTTTATCACGATTGTGATGACGGGGCTGGACCAGGATATGATGCAAAAAAACCTGAGCTGTCGCAACCTTCGCGATGCGCAAAAGAATGTGCTGACATTTGGTGCGATCCTCATTCCCGTCAACCTGCTTTTTCTGTTTCTGGGTGCAGTTCTGTGGATATACGCCGGCGAGGTTGGATTGGTTTTGGGCGCGGAACAAACTTCTGATGAGCTGTTTCCAACGATTGCCCTGCAATATCTGGGCGTTTTTGCAGGGCTCTGTTTCTTTTTCGGATTAATATCTGCCGCTTACTCCAGCGCTGATGGTACGCTTACCGCATTGACAACGGTCTTTTGCATTGACTTCCTTGGTTTAAAACGCCAACCCGGAATGACAGAAGAGAAAATCAAAAAAATCCGGTATAAGGTACACATCGTTTTTGCTGCCGTGGTGATGCTGATCATCCTCGGATACGGTGCCATCAACGACGAAGCTCTGATCAGCAAACTGTTCATGATTGCCGGTTATACTTACGGGCCTCTGCTGGGACTCTATTTCTTCGGTTTGTATACCAAATGGCAGGTGAAAGACGGGTATGTGCCGCTTGTAGCAATCCTTTCACCTGTTTTAAGTTATCTGCTAAGCATGAACTCTGAATGGCTCTTTAATGGGTATCAGTTCGGATTTGAAATTTTGATCGTGAATGGACTGTTCACCTTCCTCGGACTGGTATTCATCAGGAAGTGATTGCCCTGTATGGTTGAATTGTTGATTGGGATATTTGTTTAGAAGTTTAGATGTTTAGATGTTTAGATGTTTAGATGTTTAGAGTTGAGGGTGGTTTAGGGTTTAGGGTTTAGGGTTTAGTTTTAGTGTATGGTGTGGTATGGTATTGACTTGCCGCCTATGATGGATCTGCGTTCAAAATCAAGGCATCTTCAATCGAAAGAAAAAGGACATCCTAAATTGATTAAACAAGAAACGGCCTTAGGTTACTTTTTTGTATCTTTAGATACTGATAACAAAAAACTCCGTTATGCTGACTGAAAACCAAAAACTAGACAAGATTGCCATTACCGTAAAGTCGCACAGGCTTTTAAAGGAGCTTCTTCGGGAGAACTCACATCTTCAAGAAATCATGCGCAATGCC